>NZ_JBIMSN010000026.1:0-198124 GCF_043944905.1 Antrihabitans spumae | reverse complement strand
CCAGCTCATAGCACCTTTCTTCATGTACGACACCAACTCCGAAGGAATTACCGTGAAAGCGGCAGGCTAGTTCGGCAGTTCCGGCCGGACCAGCCTCCGACGACCCCAGCCGTACACGTCCGACCACTCTCGACGACCCACTCGCGACAACGCGCACCGATTCGCCCGCCGACCGAAGTCGCCGATCGACCGGCAATCCGACGACACCCGGACCTGCACGCGACAGCGATCGCAATGGCGTGCCGCTCGCAGCCGCACCGATCGCAGGATTGCCGAGCTCGGCAGGCGGACCGGACACCAGAAGCAGCACGCCGAGCGGCGTTCCCGCTGGCCGCCACGGTATGCCGGGTATGGGCGGCATGGCGCCGGGCGCAGCGAGAGGGAAGGGCGACGACGACGAGCACAAGATTCCGTCGTATCTGATCGATGTCGACAACGGCAACAAGTTGATCGGCAAGATCGAAAAAGTGTCTCCGCCTGTGCTCGGCGCATGATCGTCGCGGATGGTTGGCAGCTCAGCGCACTGGAGTTCTCGGTCGCTCTGCATGCTTTGGGACGAGACCGGATGCCGTATCCGTTCACCTTTCGCGCGCCGGGCAGCAGCGCCGAGGAGGTCCTCGCCCTGCGATTGGATGCAGGAAAACAGCTCGCGGTCCAGGCAGACGGCCTGTTTCGCACCACACTGACACTGCTGCTCGAACCACAGATCCGCGTCGAGGTCCACGGCTTTACCGGCCCCGAACTGCGTACACCGATCAGGATCCACGCGGGCATCAGCGGTCGGACCGCTGTGCTTGCGGTTCAGCGCCCGAATTCACAAACGGCTAGCGGCGAGGTGACCATTCGCCGGTGCAGCGTAGACACCATCGCCCAGCGCGTCGTCGCCGAGTTGCCGACCGCTGCGGCAGGCGACCGCAGGGCCTTCACCGCGGAAAGATCGGCACGAGCAGCAGCCGAGGAGAGCTACGTGCGACCGGCGGACGAGGTTCCTCGGAGCGAACAGATCGACCGGTTCTTCCGCAGACCGCGCACGTGCGTCGGCGAAATCGGTGTCTTCGACGGTGTCGCCGTCGATGCCAGGGCAACCTCAGGCCGAACAGTGCATTGGTTCGATTTCGTCGGCGACGGTCGGTATGTGGTCAAGGGTGACAAGACCAAACGTGTGGTTCCTGTTTCGGCAGAAACGTTCGCTGCCGAAATCGACACGCTCGTCCACCCGCGTGTCGCATCGGACGCTGTACTGGGACGACGCGCCGAAGTGAAATGAATCACTCCGAAATACTACGTTCGGTGTCCGGGGCGCGTTATGTTGTCCCGGCATACCATCCGGGCGGAACCAGTGCCCGGGTGTATATGCCGGTCACGCAGCAGGTTTCGGCCCATGCAGCGGTCGGCTGCAGCGGTTGATCCATCGCTGAGCATTGACCTGGCAAATGATCGCTTCAAGCATGGGTGAGGAGCTGTTCCCACGTGGTGACAGATACCGGAACGCCTGGTCGGCTACGTCGACTGACGAAGGCAGCAATCCACGCAGACTCGGCGATCATGCAGGCCGACGGTCTTGCGACAACCGCGACCCAGATTCTCGACGACATCGCCGATATCGTCGATCGTCTCGACGTCACCCCCGACCGTCTCGACCAGCTGATCGTCGATTGCCGTCGTGAGGTTGCCGGTATCGGCAACACGCGGCGCGAAGTCCACGCTGTCGTCGAGTCGGTGCAGCGGATGGTCGACCTCGTCGAGTGGATGTTGACGCCGGCGTTCGTTGCGCGCGAGCAACTCGACCGCGCGGTCGGCGTGCTCACCGAGTTCCGCCACTCGCTCCGCATGAAGCTCATCGGTTCGCCGCTGCCACCAGCGCCGCAGGTCGAACTCGCAGAGGTCCACCTCCTCGCAGGCTGACCGGTTCCACCCGACTTCCACAAACAACCCACAAACAACAATGGCGGCGCCCGATGGGCGCCGCCATTGCTTGTTTCGAACGCCTACGTCGAGTGAGCAGGCTTGAACTGCCCACTCCGGTCGGCCTCTTCGGCCCGAATCACATGCACAACAGCGTTGATGAGCGCCAGGTGTGTGAAGGCCTGCGGGAAGTTGCCGAGGTGATGGCCTGTTTTGGTGTCGATCTCTTCCGCGTAGAGCTTGAGCGGACTCGCGTAACCGAGCAATCGCTCGCAGAGTCGTCTCGCTCGGTCGAGTTCGCCGATCTCGACCAATGCGGATACCAGCCAGAACGAGCAGATCGTGAAGGTGCCCTCTTCGCCGGACAGTCCGTCGTCTGTCGTCTCGACTCGGTAGCGCAGGACGAGTCCGTCTTCGGTCAGTTCGTCGGCGATAGCGATAACCGTCGCTCTGACACGTTTGTCGGTCGCGGGGAGGAATCGAAGCAACGGTACGAGCAGCAACGATGCGTCGAGGGATTCGCTGCCGTAGGACTGGGTGAAGACTCCGCGGGAGTCGACGCCGTTTTCGAGGATGTCGGCTTTGATCTCCTCGGCCAGGTCCGCCCATTGCTCGGCGTACTTCTTCTCACCGTGGAGCACGGCCAACTTGGCGCCACGATCCAGTGCTACCCAGCACATGACCTTCGATGACGTGAAGTGCTGCGGTTCACCGCGGACCTCCCAGATGCCGCGGTCGGGTTCGCGCCAATGTTTGACAGCTTCTTCGACCTGACGCTTCAGCAATGGCCACAGGGTTTCCGGCACCTGTTCCTTCGACCGCACGTGCAGGTACACCGAGTCGAGCATGGTGCCCCAGATGTCGTGCTGTTCCTGGTCGAAGGCACCGTTCCCTATTCGGACGGGCTTTGCGCCGTCGTATCCGGACAGATGACCTAGCTCCTCTTCGTGGAGCGTCCGTTCGCCGCCGACGCCGTACATCACCTGCAGCGGGTTGAGGTCGCCGTTGCTGCCCTGGCTGACGTCGGAGATGAAGGAGAAGAAGTCGTTGGCCTCCCGGTCGAGTCCGAGGGTGTAGAGACCCCAGAGAGCGAAGGTCGAATCGCGGACCCACGCGTATCTGTAGTCCCAGTTACGTTCGCCGCCCGGGGTTTCGGGCAACGACGTCGTCGAAGCGGCGAGCAGGGCGCCGGTCGGAGCGTAGGTGAGGCCCTTGAGGGTGAGAGCGCTGCGTTGCAGGTAACCGCGCCACGGGTGATCGGGGAACCGGCCGATGGTGATCCACTGTCGCCAACACTCGGCCGTCTGCCACATCTTCTTTTCTGCTTCCGCGAAAGACTGCGGCGCAGGCAGGTCGGACCACGACAATGCGACGTAGACGTTGTCGCCTTCCACCATGCGTGTGCGTGCGCGGGCTTCGCGGCCTTCCAACCCGATGCGAAGATCCGTCGTCAGACGCAACGTCGGGTGATCGCCTTCCGCGCTCACTTCGCAGGTTGCAGTCGCTTCTTCGTAGACCTTGCCGGTGTACTCCCAGTTGGCGGGCAGTCGGTGGTAGTCGAAAGCAGGCTCGCAGCTCATCTCGAGTTCGACGACACCGCTCACGCACTTCACCGTGCGAAGCAGGATGTGTTCGGCATCCCAGTCCATCGGTGTGCGCTTGTGTGTCTTCGATCGCTCGTCGGTGTTGTGCCACGGTCCGAGGACGAGCGCATCACGAACGATCAGCCAGCCGGTCTCGGTCTGCCACGTCGTCTCGACGATCAGACCGCCGGGCAGATACCGGCGGGCCGCAGGCACGTTCTGCCCGTACGGCCCGATCCGGAAATGTCCTGCGCTGCGGTCGAGCACGGCACCGAAGACGCTGGGGGAGTCCGGGCGAGGCACGCACATCCACTCGACAGCGCCGTTGCGCGCGATCAAGCAGGTGACTTCGCAGTCGGACAGGAACGCGTAGTCGTCGATCGGCGGAAATGTGCTGCGGTGCGGCGGAATGAGGGCAAGTGCCTTGCCTTCGGATTCCAGGCCGCTGGCCGCAGCACCGTTGCTACCTACGGAAAGGGACAAATCACCCGGATGAGCCAGGGATTCGGTCTCGGAGGGCTCGTCTGTTGGCGCCATTCGCACATCATCGCCGACGGATGTCCGTCGCCTGGCGCGAAACGCGTTTACACGTCGTTAAAAGTCGGTGCGGTCGGTGCCGGGTGCGGTGAACGATAGGCTGACGGCGTGGATCGTATTGCTGGTTGGTGGGACGAATTCGAACTGTGGATTGCGGGGTTGCCCTTCATCCCGCAGTTCATCTTGGTGATGGTGTTGACTGTTCCGCTGGCCTTGGCAATCGCAACCGGACTGGATCGTGGGCTCGACGCTCTGCTCCGTGTCCTCGGCCGTGGCTCGGATCAGTGATGCCGCGCTCACGTGTGACTCTGGCCCTGATGGCCCTTTTGCTTCTGGTGATAGTCGCCTGGCTGTTGACGCGATAGCTCAGTTGTCGTCGTTACGATCCCGATTGACGCGCCAGTCGGCTAGCTTGCTCGAGATGTTCGACACGACGTCGTTGATACCGTCGCCGACCGTCTGAGCTGCTGTGCCGAAATCGCGACCGACGTCGCGGACCGTGCGGATCAGCGGGTCTTCCGACTGATCGAACGACTCCTTGTAGCTGCGCGCCGCACCACGAATCTCGTCGCCGATCGAGGCTGACTTGTCGTCGGCTCGCAGTGGGTAGTCGCCCTCGAGAATGCGGCGGTATTCGCCGCTCTTCACCCACTTCCGCAATTCAGCTGCCCGCAACACCGAGAACGGGTGGGTCTGCAGCTCGAGATTGAGGAGTTTGAGGACGCCGTCGCGCAGATCGCCGGACGCCTCGTATTCGGCGGCCTGTTCCAGGAATGCGACTGTGTTCATCGATGCGAGCCGTGGTCCGCCCGCAAGTTTCATCTGGACACGGATAGCAGCGTCGGGATCCTGGCTGCAGAGCAGACCGGCGCGGTCGCCTGACAGCTCGGACTTGCGACTCCACTCCATCAGCGCTGCCACGATGGCGCGTAAAGCCCAGCCGCCCACCGGCATCCACCCGATACTGCCTGCGAGGCGCATCAGGTGAAGCAGGACGGTCCGGTAGACGGCATGCCCCGAAAGGGCATGGCCCAGTTCGTGACCGACGACGAACCGAAGCTCCTCGTAGTCCATCAGGTCGATCATCCCGGTCGTGAGCACGACGAACGGCGTGTCCATCCCGATGGTGAACGCATTCGGCTGCGGGTCTTGCAGTACGAAAAATTCCGGTGTCGTGCTCGCGTCCAGTATCGAGACACAGTCTTCACGCATGTCGTGGATGCTTCTGAATTGCCGAGCATCGACTCGAACCGACGTCGCCAGATACATCAGGCGATGCTGACGCTCCCTGAACAACCCGGACAGGGTTTTGAGGACGGTGTCGAAACCCGAAAGCGACCTCAGCGTCACCAATGCGGTCCGATCCGCGGGATGCTCCCACGCGCGCGAGCTGATTCCCGGCAACCGCGTCCGCGTCCGATCAGGACTCTCAGCCATGTTTCCCCCGTCGTTGTGACCCCCGACATACCCCGGCATGCACCGAATCCCAGCCTAGCTCGTCGATTCGAGGCGTCGACCGTGCTCTGCTAAAGTCTGCCGCGTGTCTGCTGACGTCGTAGGTAAGGTCCGCCATCGTTTGGCGTTGATCGCTATCGGCATGCTTGCAGTCGCTGACGTCGACTGTCGCTGACCCTTTCCGGTCCGCAAGCGCTCGGCGATTCGCTTCCCGCGTCTCCTCTGACTTTCGCCGAGTTTTGCGTGCGCGCAGGTCATGTAAACCCTGCCCGTGCCCGTTCCGGCGCACTGTCCGCAATTCCAGTCCTTATGAATCAGCTCAAACGAATTCGGCTCCAACGAATCGGCTATGAAAGGCTCAATTTCCATGAGACGCAGTTCTCGTTACTTCGCTACGGCTTTGGCAACGATCGGTGCGGTCGCCCTCACTGCGTGCAGCGGCGGTTCCAGTGACACGGTCGGCGGAGATACCGTTTCGGGCGACGGCAGCGGTGGCACCATCAACCTCTTCGCCTACGCGGTGCCGAAGGTCGGCTTCGACAAGGTCATCCCGGCCTTCAACGCCACCGATGCAGGCAAGAACGTGACGTTCCAGCAGTCCTACGGTGCGTCCGGGGACCAGTCCCGCAAGGTGAAGGACGGCGCCGAGGCGGACGTCGTGAACTTCTCGGTCGAACCCGACGTCACCAGGCTCGTCGACGCGGGGCTCGTCGAGGCGAATTGGAACGAAGACGCCAACAAGGGTGTTCCGTTCGGATCGGTTGTGACGATCGTCGTTCGCAAGGGCAACCCGAAGAACATCAAGACGTGGGACGACCTGCTGCAGCCCGGCCTCGAGGTTGTCACCCCGAACCCGTTCAGCTCGGGCTCGGCCAAGTGGAACCTGCTCGCCCCCTACGCGGACAAGAGCGAAGGTGGCAAGAACCCGCAGGCAGGCCTTGATTACCTGTCCAAGCTGGTCGGCGAGCACGTCAAGGTGCAGCCGAAGTCGGGTCGTGAAGCTACCGAGACGTTCCTGCAGGGAACGGGCGACGTGCTGCTCAGCTACGAGAACGAAGCACTCTTCGCCGAGCGCAACGGCGATCCCGTCGAGCACGTGACGCCGGCAACGACCTTCAAGATCGAGAACCCGGTCGCCGTCATCAAGACCAGCAAGAACCTCGAAAAAGCCAAGGCGTTCAAGGACTTCCTCTACACCAAGGAAGGCCAGCAGGCGTGGGCACAGGCAGGTTTCCGCCCGGTCGATCCGGCCGTCGCGGAAGAATTCGCCGCTGACTTCCCAGCCCCGGAGAAGCTCTGGACGATCGCCGATCTCGGTGGTTGGAAGACGGTCGACAGCGAACTCTTCGCCAAGGACACCGGTTCGATCGCTGTGATCTACGACGCGGCGACGAAATAGCAGCCGGTCAGCACTGGAACGGCTGTGACAAACATCGATCAGACGGTGACGGAGTCCGGCGCTAACGCGCCGGGCTCCGGCCCCGCCGTCATCAAATCTCCCGGTGCACCCGGCGGCGGGCGCCCGCGGCGCGCTTTGTTCAAGGTGACCGGCACCGTCGGACCCCTCGGCATCGCGGTCGCGATGCTGTGGCTCAGCATCATCGTCCTGCTGCCGCTCGCCGCGTTGACGGTGACGTCGTTCGAAGAGGGCATCGGCGGATTCTGGGACGCAGTCACCGCTCCCGTCGCGCTTGCTGCGCTGCGGGTCACGATCGGTGTTTCGATCGTCGTGGCTCTGATCAACGTCGTGATGGGCACACTCATCGCTTGGGTGCTGGTGCGCGACGAGTTCCCGGGTAAGCGAATTGTCAACGCGCTCATCGATTTACCGTTCGCCCTTCCGACGATCGTTGCGAGCATCGTGCTGCTGTCGCTCTACGGTCCGGAAAGTCCGATCGATATTCACCTCAACGCGACCAAGCCCGGTCTTGTCGTCGCATTGACCTTCGTCACGCTGCCGTTCGTCGTTCGGTCCGTCCAGCCCGTGCTGATCGAAGCCGACCGGGAGGTCGAAGAGGCGGCCGCGTCGCTCGGCGCCGACAACTGGACGACCTTCCGCAAGGTGCTGTTGCCCACCTTGGCGCCGGCCATCATCAGTGGTGCCGGTCTGGCGTTTGCGCGCGCTATCGGCGAGTACGGATCGGTTGTCCTCATCGGTGGCAATATCCCGCGACTGACCCAGGTGACCTCGCAACACATTCAGCAGCAGATCGAAATCGACCGACCGTTGAACGCGGCTGCGGAATCCGTCGCGTTGCTCGCGGTCGCATTCGTCACCCTGTTGCTGCTACGGGTGTTCGCCGAGCGCAGCCTACGAAAAGAGCAGGCGGCACCGTGAACATCTCCACGAAATCTCGCATCACGATGCGCGTCATCGCGCTCGGATACCTGTTCGTCCTGCTGCTGTTGCCGATCGGCCTGATCCTGTTTCGGACGTTCGAGCGCGGCATCGGTGCGTTCATCGACTCGATCAGTACCCCTGCCGCAATTTCCGCGTTCAACCTGTCCTTGCTGATCGTGGCGATCGTCGTTCCCATCAACGTCGTCTTCGGGATTGTGACGGCGTTGGCGCTCGTCCGCGGTCGATTCCCAGGGCGAGGGATCGTCCAGGGGATCGTCGACCTGCCGTTCGCAGTGTCGCCCATCGTCGTCGGCGTATCGCTGATCCTGCTGTGGGGTGCGAACGGTTGGTTCGGTGGCATCGAGAGCCTTGGCTTCAAGGTGATCTTCGGCCTGCCAGGAATGGTGATCGCGACGATCTTCGTCACCCTGCCGTTCGTCGTACGAGAGGTCGAGCCGGTCCTGCACGAGATCGGCGACGATCAGGAGCAGGCAGCGGCAACGCTCGGTGCCAATACCTGGCAGACCTTCTGGCGTATCACCCTGCCCGCCATTCGGTGGGGCCTGACGTACGGCGTCGTGCTGACCGTCGCACGCTCGCTGGGTGAGTTCGGCGCTGTCATCATGGTGTCGTCGGGCTTTCCCGGTGTCTCGCAAACGTTGACGTTGCTCGTGCACTCGCGCTACATCGACGACCACAACACCTTCGGTGCCTACTCGGCGGCGACGTTGCTGATGGGAATCGCGTTGGTAGTGCTGTTGGCGATGACCGCCCTGGACCGCAAGAGGAGTACCAAATGATCACCGTGACCGGTGCGAACAAGCACTACGGGAGCTTTGCGGCACTCGACGACGTGACGTTGGATATCCCGTCCGGCTCGCTGACCGCGCTGCTCGGACCATCCGGTTCCGGGAAGTCGACGCTGTTGCGGTCGATCGCCGGTCTCGAGTCGCTCGACAGCGGTGTCGTGATCATCGCAGACAAGGACGTCACTCGGGTCCCGCCGCAGAAGCGCGACATCGGCTTCGTCTTCCAGCACTACGCGGCGTTCAAGCACATGACTGTGCGCGACAACGTGGCGTTCGGTCTCAAGATTCGCAAGCGCCCGAAGAACGAGGTCAACAAGCGGGTCGACGAACTGCTGAAGATCGTCGGCCTGGCCGGATTTCAGCACCGCTACCCAGCGCAGCTTTCGGGCGGACAGCGGCAGCGCATGGCGCTGGCCCGTGCGCTCGCCGTCGATCCGCAAGTCCTGCTGCTCGACGAGCCGTTCGGTGCGCTCGACGCGAAAGTCCGAGCCGACCTGAGGACGTGGCTGCGCCGATTGCACGAGGAAGTGCACGTCACCACGGTGCTTGTTACACACGATCAGCAGGAGGCGCTCGACGTCGCCGACCGGATCGCTGTGCTGAACAAAGGGCGGATCGAGCAGGTCGGCACACCGGAGGACCTCTACGACCGTCCCGCCAACGAGTTCGTGATGTCGTTCCTCGGCGAGGTCGCGAAGCTCAACGGGCACCTGGTTCGTCCGCACGATATTCGTCTCGGCCGGGATCCGAGCATGGCACTCGTCGAGCACGAAGGTACGCAACATTCGGCAGGTGTCACCCGTGCGACCGTAGAGCGAGTCGTCTATCTGGGATTCGAAGTCCGAGTCGAGCTGCGCAACGAAGCGACGGGCGATCTGTTCTCCGCACAGGTGACGCGCGGCGACAGCGAGGCCTTGGGTCTGCGGGACGGCGAGACGGTCTACGCGCGGGCGACTCGCATTCCGAAGTTGCCCGAGCGGGTAGCCGACACCGCCGACGATTCGGCTTCCGACGAAACGTTGTCGCTGTCGAAGTGACAACTCCTGCATAGGTGGACAATCGGGCCTGCAGTCGAATTACTCGACCACAGGCCCGATTTCGCAGGTCAGCTCGAAAGCTGACGCGGTATCAGACCACGACTCGCTGCGCGGCAACGGCAGCTGTCAAGGCGTCGGCAAGGACCGGGCCGAGTACTTCGAGCGCGGCCGGTGTCATCATTTCGCCGTGCCGCACGGGAACGTCGATGTTGGTGATACGGCCGGCGACGTACGGCTGCCAGGTGGCAGCGGCGTCGGCAGCGTTCGGGTGATCGCGGGCAGCGCTGAAGAAGGTGACATCGCCGTCGAAACGGGCTGGCCGGTGATGGGCCATCGCCACGGCGGAGTCGAGCGCGCTACTCAGTAGCCGTCGGACCTGACCGGACTCGAGACCGCCGAGTTCCTCGACCTCGGTCTTAGCCTGGTCGAGGGTGACGCCGAACTGTCGTGCGGTGGCGGTGACATCGGCCCGAACGACGTCCGGATCTGTCTCTCGCACCGAGTCGACCAACGTCAACGATGCGACCTCGGCACCTGCAGCCTGCAGCTTGGCAGCGATCGCGTGCGCGATGACACCACCGAGCGACCAACCCATCAGCTGATAGGGCCCACGCGGTTGGATGCGCCGAATCTCGGTGACGTAGCGAGCCGCGAGCGCGTCGATCGAGGTGGTCGACGCACTGGCCTCGAGGATCGCGGGGGATTGCAAACCGTAGACCTGGTGGGTTCGTCCCACGTAGGGCACGAGGCCGGCGTATGCCCACGCGAGTCCGCTGATCGGGTGGATGCAGAACAGCGGCGGTCGATTCGACGGCTGACCCAATGGGACGACGACGCGCAGCATGGCTGCATCGTCGTCGGCACCCTGCCAGTCGCAGACGCGCGCAGCCAGATCGCCGACCGTGCGGTGGCTGAAGAACCACTGCAATGCAACCTCGGTCCCGAGGGCGCGGCTGAGCCGTCGGCGCGCCTGAGCGGCCAACAGCGAGTGCCCGCCGAGTTCGAAGAAGTCGTCGTCGAGACCGACCTGCTCGCGCTCGAGCAGTTCGGCGAAAACCGCTGCGACGGTTTGCTCTACGAGGGTCTGCGGTGCGCGATAGGGCGTCGTCTGCACACCCGGCGCCGGTAGAGCGTTGCGATCGAGTTTGCCGTGCGCGGTCAGTGGGAGTTCGTCGAGAATGACCGACGCCGACGGCACCATGTGCGGCGGGAGTTCACGTGCGAGCCGCGACCGAAGGCCCGACGCCTCGATGCTCGAACCTGCGGTCGGTACGACGTACCCGATCAGCTGAGCGCCCGAACGCTCGGTGTGGTGGGTGACGACGGCGACCTGCGCAATGTCGTTCAAACGCAGCAGGGTCTGTTCGATCTCGCCGAGTTCGATCCGGAACCCGTGCACCTTCACCTGGCAGTCCGATCGACCCACGTACTCCAGTTCTCCTGCGCTCGACCAGGATACGACGTCACCGGTCCGGTAGAGGCGGCTGCCGGCAGGGCCGTAGGGGTTTGCGACATAACGTTCCGCGGTCAGGAACGGGCGGCCGTAGTAGCCGCGCGCGAGTTGGCTACCGCCGAGGTAGAGCTCGCCCGCGACGCCTGCCGGAACGGGATTCAGCCGTGAGTCGAGGACGAACACCTGGGTGTTCCACTCCGGGGCACCGATCGGAACGGCGGTGTCGTCGGTGTCCGACACGATGTGCGAGGTGACCGATACCGCAGCTTCGGTCGGTCCGTACAGGTTGACGAGCGTCCCGTCGTTGCGCGCCCGAAAGCGTTGCGCGAGAGCGGCAGGCATCGTTTCGCCGATGACGAGGACGTTGCGCAGCGATGCGGGAAGTAGGCCGTCGGAGTCGATCAGCAACGCGTCGAGCATCGTGGGGACGGCGTGCAACACGGTGACGTGGTGACGGTCTATCACGGCGTTGACGTAGGACGGATCCCGTTGCATACCCCTGGCCGCAAGTACCATCCGCCCACCAGAGGTGGTGGCGGACCAGTACTCCCACACCGAAAGGTCGAAGGTGGCAGCGGTTTTGACGAGAATCGCATCGGAGGAGTCGAGTTCGTACTCCGCACGCTTCCACTGCAACTGGTTCACGATGGCACCGTGGGTGATCGCGACACCCTTGGGTCGGCCCGTCGACCCCGACGTGAACACCACGTAGGCAAGGGATTCCGGCGTCAAAGCGCCGATACGTTCGACGTCGAGGACAGGACCGTCGGCGTAGGTCGAGGTGTCGAGTTCTTCGAGGACGACCGTGCGAATCCCGGTCGGGGGAGCAAAGTCGTCGGCCGCGGTTGTGAGCACGCAGACCGGTTCGACGGTCGCGAGTTGGTAGTCGATCCGCTGGCGCGGCTGATCGGTTGCGAGTGGGACGTAGGCTCCACCGGCCTTTGTCACCGCATACATCGCGACGATCAATTCCTCGCCGCGGCCGAGTGCGAGGCCGACCGTCGACTCCGGACCGACACCGATCTCGATGAGGTATCTCGCGAGCCTGTTCACCTTGCGATCGAGTTCGGAGTAGGTGAGCGTTTCTGGCTGTGCGTCGACGGTATCCACCACCACTGCAACAGCATTCGGTGTTGCTGCGACCTGCGCGTCCAACAGCGTGACCAGTGTCGCCGACCGATCGGTCGCACGTTCGGTGCTGTTCCATTCGACCAGCGAGCGATGTCGTTCGGTGTCGTCCATCAGGTCGATGTGCCCGACCGGTGCGCCGGCGTCGGCCACCACGGCAGCGAGGATACGTCGGTAGCGTTCGCCGAACTCGACAACCGTGCTCTCGTCGAACAGGTCTGTCGCGTAGGAGAATTCGAGTTCGATGGAAGTTGGTTCGCCGGCCGCGTCGTGCAGGTCGGCGACGGTGAGTTGCAGGTCCGTCTTCGCGAGATGTGCATCGAGGTCGATCGGCGCGACCGCAAGACCGGGGAGTTCGACGCTCTTCACGGCGAAGTTCTGGAACGAGAAGCCGATCTGATAGAGCGGATTGCGGTTGGTGCTTCGTGGCGGCTTGAGTGCCTCGACGAGCCGTTCGAAAGGAACGTCGGCGTGGGCATAGGCCTGGAGATCGGTTTCTCGAACCCGTGCGAGCAGATCGTCGAAACTCTCACCCCCGTCGACTACGGTCCGCAGAACCAGGGTGTTGACGAACATGCCGATCAGCTCGTCGAGCGCTTCTTCGCCACGACCTGCGATGGGTGTGCCTACCGCAACGTCGTCGACGCCGGACATCCGCGCAAGCAGAACGGCGAATGCCGAATGCATGACCATGAAGAGGGTTGCGCCCGAACCCTTTGCGAGCGTGAGCAATTGCCGGTGGAGGCCGTCGTCCAACGAGAATCGAACGGCCGCGCCGCGGAAGGACTGCCGGGTGCCGCGCGGTCGATCGGACGGCAGGTCGAGCTGTTGCGGCAGGTCCGCGAGCGCCGACTTCCAGTACTCGATCTGGCGGGTGGTCAGCGAATCGGGATCGTCGTCTGCTCCGAGAGCATCTCGTTGCCAGAGCGCGTAGTCCGCGTACTGGATGCTCAGCGGCGTCCACTGCGGGGCCGTGTCCTGCGCCCGGAAGGCGTATGCGACCGCGAGGTCGTTCGCAAACGGGGCGATCGACGAGCCATCGGCTGCGATGTGATGCACGACGAATGCGGCGACGTGATCCGCACCGACGCGAAACACGTTGACCTGCAGCGGTATGTGCATGGACACGTCGAAGCTGTGCGCTGCGACCGCGAGCAACCGGGCTGTCAGTTCCGCTTCCGGAACGTCTTCGACCTCGATCGTCGGAACAGCCTCTGCCGCAGGCACTATGACCTGGTAGGGACCGGAGTCGTCACCTGGATAGTAGGTGCGGAGCGATTCGTGGCGCGCGACGACGTCGGCAACGGCAGCGCGGAAAGCCGCGATATCGAGTTGGCCGGTGATGCGCAACGCGATGGGTATGTTGTCGACCGCGGATGCTGTATCGAACTGGTTCAGGAACCAATACCGTTGCTGCGCATAGGAAAGTGGCAGTCGGTCGGGCCTCGTGCGGGCGGTCAGCTGTGGTGTCCCGCCGGACTTCAGCGGTGCGACCGCTGCTGCCATCGCCGTCACGGTCGGTGCTTCGAACAGCACACGTGCGGGAATGGAGGTGCCGAGCGCAGACCCCAGCCTCGTCGCAACCTGTGTCGCGTTGAGGGAGTTGCCACCGAGTTCGAAGAAGTCGTCGTCGCGCCCGACCCGATCACTCCCGAGTACCTGACCGAAGATCGTCGCGACAAGTTCCTCGAGCGGTGACTGCGGGGCGCGGTACCGGCGCTGCTCGAATGCCGGTCGCGGCAAGGCGGTTCGATCGAGTTTCCCGACCGGCGTCAGCGGAATGCTGTCCAGAACCACGATCGCTGCGGGGACCATATGGGCGGGAAGCGTGCGAGCGACGAAATCTGCCAACTTGGCGGGGTCGACTTCGGCGCCATCGGAGGCAAGTACGTACGACGCGAGAATTGTTGCGCCGACGGCACTGTCGGTCCGGTCCTGCTGTGCCCACGCGCGTGTGACGGCGAACTGCACACTGGGATGGGCGGTGAGTGCGGTATCGATCTCGCCGAGTTCGATCCGGAAGCCGCGCACCTTGACCTGATGGTCGTTGCGTCCGAGGTATTCGAGTTCGCCCGATTCGGTCTGCCGCACGATGTCGCCGGTGCGGTACAGGCGGTCGCCGGGGTCGCCGAACGGGTTGGCGACGAACCGTTGCGCGGTGAGTCCCGGTCGTGCGTGGTAACCGCGAGCGAGCTGAACCCCCGACAGGTACATCTCGCCCGCGACGCCGACCGGCACCGGATGCAGGCGCGCGTCGAGAACGCTTGCTCGCATCTCCCTGATGGCGGATCCGATCGTGATCGCCTCGCCGGGACGCAGCGGACTGCTGATGTTGCTCATGATCGTGGTCTCGGTGGGGCCGTACCCGTTGTGGAAGGCCCTTTGTGTTGCGTGTGCCGGTGTTGCCTGTGCCGGTGTTGCCTCCGCGCCGATCGGGACCGACCAGCGGGCGACGAGTTCGGGTGGGCACGCCTCGCCGCCTGCGATGACGACACGGAGGTCGTCCAGGCCTGTCGGATCCACCGACGCCAATGCCGCGGGCGTGACGAATGCGTGGGTCACTCGTTCACGACGGAGTAGGTCGGCGAGTTCGGTGCCGCCGTAGACGTCGGTGGGCACGATGATCATGGTCGCGCCGGCACCGACCGCGAGCAGAAGCTCCAACATCGAGGCGTCGAAGGACGGTGACGCGAAGTGCAGGGTTCGGTCGGCCGCCGTGACGCCGTACCGTTCGCGCTGCTCTTCGCAGAACGTCGCAAGCCCGGCCTGGGTGACGGTGACGCCTTTCGGCTTGCCGGTCGATCCCGAGGTGTAGATGACGTACGCGGGATGCTCGGCACGTAACGGCGCGAGCCGATCGCTGTAGGAGACGGCTTCCGCCGACACGGTTGCCAGTTCTGCTTCCAACGCTGGATCGTCGAGAACCAGCCAACCGACCCCGGCAGGCAGCGAGTCGAGGCTCGCCTCGACGGTCACGCCGACGCGGACGCGGGAATCTTCGACCATGTGCGCGACCCGCTCGGCGGGGTAGTTCGGGTCGACCGGTACGAACCCGGCACCCGACTTGGCCACGGCCCACACCGCGACCACGGATTCGATCGAACGGGGGATTCCGATCGCGACGAGGTTCTCGGGCCCGACTCCGCGCGCGATGAGGACACGGGCGACACGTGAAGACCAGCGATCGAGCTCGGCGTAGGAGAGGTCGCGTCCGGCCAGAGACAGCGCGATTGCTGCTGGGTCTATTTCGACAGCGGCTGCAAGCAGTTGCGGCAGGGTGACGGTCCGGGTGCGACCGCGACGGACGGGCCGCGGGCGACGTCCGCCTGCGGTCTCGCGCCGACGTGGTCCCTCTGTGGGAGGGGTTGGCGTGTGGTGCGCTGAGGCGGCCCCGGGTTCGAGCGTCATAGATGTCACTCCTGTCGCTGGCAAAATGTGTCGACCTATGTGTCGGGCATCGATCGACTACGTCGTCGTTGAACGTCGAGTGGCTTGTCTGAATATGGGCACAGATCTGGTCGTTGGGGAATTTACCTCATTTATGTCTTCGCTAAACCTCGCTTGTTTTCGAGGGCTCGATAATTGAAAAACTAAGGTTGCCTTACCAGTTCTGGGTAGTATTCGCGGTACGTTCCCGACAGCCGACTCGACGTGCGTGGCGCGACCAAATAGTTTGCAATGCAACAGTTCTCGAAGTGGTGCGGCGAACCTGCAATTGGATCCAGAGTCGGTTGGCCGGCCGATTGCCGAGGTTTGTCCACTTGATTACGGCAAGAAAAATTATCGGGGTTTTTATTGTTGCGTGTCTGCCGACTGTCCCGTAATGCAATTTCGTACATTGAAGGATTGGCGTGCAGTAACGCACGGTAACGCGTACCTGCGGTTTGTTTCTCTTGCTAATTGCGCACAGGCATGAGTCGAAGGTGGCCCAAAACCGAATCGTTTCCGCATCGATAGGTCGGATGTCCAACTATCACGCGGAGAGCGAAAACTGCCCGTTCAGCCGCGCGGCGGCGCGCTCGTAACGGTCTACGACGACCTCGATCAGTTTCGAATGCGAGCCGATCGGCTCGGTCATCGGCGTGCCTCGCAAGGCCGACTCCACGCGGTCGGTCAGCAGGCCGTGAGCCAGGAACCACGGTGCGACGACGATATGGCGCGCGCCCTTGTTTCGCAGCCGGTGCGCTGCTGCTGCCACGGACCGGTGATCCGAGGAGGTGGCGAAGCCGGTCTCGGCAGCCCACCGTGTGCCCGTCACGAGGTCACGGGCGAGCGCATCGGTTCGACGATTGGCGGCAGCCGACGACGACCCAACGGCCGCGACAACGACCCCGAGCTCCGCGTCGTCTTCGGTGAGGCCGGTGTCGAGCACGCGCTCGCGCAACGCCGACACCAGGCGTGGATCGGCACCGAGCACGTCCGCCTGCGTCAACCGCAGTTGCGGATGCCGCGAATGGGCAGCGGCAACGAGCGCGGGGAGATCGACTCGGGCATGAAACGCACTGCCGAGCAGCAACGGCACCACGACAGCGCCGGTGTGCCCGTCCGCGGCAACAGCGTCGATCGATCGGTCGACGGATGGCGCATTCAGATCGAGGAAGCACAGCCTGGCGTCGAGGTCCGGTCGTGTGGCCCGAAGCTGCGCGACGACCGCTGACATGGTCGCCGCAGATCGAGGATCACGGCTTCCGTGAGCGACGGCAATGAGCGGGACCGTCGCGTCGGACATCGCTTCTCGAACCGTCATCACTTAAACTTTGTCGCCGACCTCGACGGCGCTGAGCACATCACCGACGAGGCCCGCAGCGAGGGTGTTTCCTCCTGCCGGGTCGATCAGCAGGAAGCTTCCGGTGTGCCGGTTCACGCCGTAGTCGTCGGCTACGAGAGGCTCGGCGACCCGTATCGAGATCCGGCCGATGTCGTTGAGCTCCAAAGTCTCCGGGCTCGGCGCAGCAACGAGCTTCTGCTCGTCGAAGCGTTCGACCAGAGTGCCGACAATGGCCTGCGTCGTGCGCGTTCCGTGCTTGAGCAGCAGCCGAGCGCCGGGCCGAAGCGGCTTCTCGGCGAGCCAGCACACGGTCGCATCGAAATCGGCGAGCGGTTCCGGTACGTCGACGGGGGAGGCGATGGTGTCGCCACGTGATATGTCGACGTCGTCGGCGAGGACGAGGGTCACGCTGCGACCCGCCTGCGCGAGCGGCAGCTCACCGTCAGCGGTATCGATTCGCTCGACCGTCGTCCGAATGCCCGATGGCAGCACGACGACCTCGTCGCCGCGCGCAACCGTTCCTGCCGCAACCTGGCCTGCATAGCCGCGATAGTCGGGGTAGTCGGCGGTCCGCGGACGGATCACGTATTGCACGGGGAAACGCAGGCCGATCGAGTGGCGCCCGGCGCTGTCTGCATCGACGGGGACCGATTCGAGGTGCTCGATCAGCGAGGGACCGTCGTAGTACGGGGTGTTGCTCGAGCGCGACGCGATGTTGTCGCCGTGCAGCGCCGATACCGGAATTTCGGTGACGTCCTCGGTCGCCCAACCCAAGGTCGAGGTCAGCGAATTGAACTCCGACGAGATTTCGGCGAACACTGCCGCCGGATCGTCGACCAGATCGATTTTGTTCACTGCAAGAACAAGTTTCGGCACTCCGAGCAGCGCAAGTACCGCGGCGTGGCGACGGGTCTGTTCGATGACACCCTTACGCGCGTCGACGAGCAGAATGACAAGCTGCGCCGTCGACGCGCCGGAGACCGTGTTGCGGGTGTACTGCACGTGGCCCGGCGTATCCGCGAGGACGAACGACCGGGTCGGTGTTGCGAAGTAGCGGTAGGCAACATCGATGGTGATGCCCTGCTCGCGTTCCGCGCGGAGGCCGTCGACGAGCAGTGACAGGTCCGGCGTCGCGAGGCCCTTGTCGACCGATGCTCGGGTCACAGCATCGATCTGGTCTGCGAGAACCGATTTCGTGTCGTACAGCAGCCGCCCGACGAGGGTGGATTTGCCGTCGTCGACGCTGCCCGCGGTCGCAAGTCTCAAAAGGTCGCTCATGATCAGAAATAGCCCTCACGTTTGCGGTCTTCCATAGCGGCTTCCGACACTCGGTCGTCGCCGCGAGTAGCACCGCGCTCGGTCAAACGCGACGCAGCCACTTCGGCAAGAATCGCTTGGTTGTCGGTCGCGTCGGAAAGGATTGCGCCGGTGGACGATCCATCCCCGACGGTGCGGTAACGCACCGAAAGCGTTTCCAGCAGTTCGTTGTCGGCTGGACCGCCCCACGATCCTGGCGTCATCCACATGCCGTCGCGCTGGTACACCGGGCGCTGATGGGCGTAGTAGATGCTTGCGAGCGCGATGTCGTCGCGCGCGATGTAGCGCCAGATGTCGAGTTCGGTCCAGTTGCTCAACGGGAACACCCGCACGTGCTCACCGGGTGCATGCTTGCCGTTGTAGAGGTTCCACAGCTCGGGACGCTGACGCTTGGGGTCCCACTGCCCGAAACCGTTGCGCAGCGAGAAGATTCGCTCCTTCGCACGCGAGCGCTCCTCGTCACGGCGGCCACCTCCGAAGACCGCGTCGAAGCGGTGCTCGGCGATCGCATCCAGGAGCGGCACCGTCTGCAACGGGTTGCGGATCCCGTCGGGACGCTCGGTCAGGCGGCCGTCGGCGAGGTAGTCCTCGACCTTCGCGACGTGCAGACGCAAGCCGTACCGCTCGACGATCTCGTCGCGGAAGTCGAGCACCTCGGGCAGGTTGTGCCCGGTGTCGACGTGCAGCAGCGAGAACGGCAGTGGTGCCGGCCAGAATGCCTTCAATGCAAGGTGCAGCAGGACGGTGGAGTCCTTGCCGCCCGAGAACAGGATGACGGGACGCTCGAATTCGCCTGCGACCTCACGAAAAATGTGGATCGACTCGGATTCGAGTGCCGTCAAGGTGTCGTACTCGGGATTGGCGAGGGTACGAATTTGTGCGGTCATGATGCGTGAAGCCCACATTCGGTCTTGGCGAGGCCGGCCCAGCGGCCGCTTCGCGGATCGGCGCCCGGGGCGGGCTTAGCGGTGCACGGAGCGCATCCGATGGACGGATACCCTTCTTCGACAAGCGGATTGACGAGTATCCCGTGTGTCTCGATGTAGGTCTGCATCTCGTCGTCGTCCCACGCCGCGATCGGGTTGATCTTGACAAGACCGAAGGCGTCGTCGAAAGAAATCAAAGGGGCGTTGGCTCGCGTCGGCGCTTCGACACGACGGATACCGGTAACCCACGCGCTGTAGTTCTTCAGCGTGTTCTGCAGCGGAACGACCTTGCGCAACCGGCAGCATTCACCTGGCTCGCGCGCGAACAAGTCCTTGCCGAGCAGTCGATCCTGTTCGGCCACACTGTCTTTGGCCTGCGCGTTGATGACGTTGACGCCGTAGACGGCCTCGACCGCATCGCGGGTCCCGATGGTTTCCGCGAAGTGGTAGCCGGTCTCGAGGAACAGGACGTCGACGCCGGGGTGCACCTGCGTTGCCAGGTGCACGAGGACGCCGTCCTGCATGTTGGACGCGACGATGAAGTCGTCACCGAAATTGTCTTCGGTCCACTGCAGGAGCTCGAGTGCCGAGGCACCGTCGAGTTCGGCAGCGCCCCTGTCCACCAGCGCGCGCAAGTCTTTTTCCGCAAGCTTTGTACTCATCGGAGATCAGCCTCTTCAGCTCGTACGGCCCACTCCGCGAACCGCTCGCCTTCGTTGCGATGTTTGATGAAGTTTCGAACCACACGATCGATGAAGTCGCCCATTTCGAGTGAAGTCACCTTGTGCTGCCGTAGCTTTCGACCGAAGGCGCTGTCGAAGCCGAGGCTGCCCCCTAGGTGAACCTGGAAGCCCTCGACATGATTCCCGGTGCCGTCGTCGACAAGTTGACCCTTGAAACCGATATCCGCGATCTGGCTGCGGGCGCACGAGTTCGGGCAACCGTTGATGTTGATCGTCACCGGCACGTCGAGTTCGGTGTTGAGGTCGGCGAGGCGTTGCTCGAGTTCGGGCACCAAAACCTGTGAGCGCTTGCGGGTTTCGGCGAAGGAGAGCTTGCAGAACTCGATTCCGCTGCACGCCATCAGGTTCTGGCGCCACCGCGACGGCCGAGCAGGCAGGTCGATGGCATCGAGGTCGGTGAGCAACTGTTCGAGCTTGTCGTCGGCGACATCAAGGATGATCAGCTTCTGATACGGCGTGAAGCGGATTCGGTCCGAGCCGGCGCGCTCGGCGGCGTCTGCCACGGCGAGCAATCGAGTGCCGGACACCCGCCCTGCGATCGGCGCAACGCCGACCGAGTTGAGGCCGTTCTTGAGGCGCTGGATGCCGACGTGATCGATCGGCTGCTTAGGTGCTTCCGGCGCGGGGCCGTCGATGAGCTTGCGGTTCAGATATTCGGTCTCGAGCACTTCTCTGAACTTCTCGATGCCCCAGTCCTTGATCAGGAACTTCAAGCGGGCTTTCGCGCGGAGGCGGCGGTAGCCGTAGTCGCGGAACAGTCGGACAACGGCTTCCCAGACATCGGGTACTTCGTCGAGTGGGATCCACGCACCGACGCGCTGGGCCATCATCGGGTTGACCGACAGTCCGCCGCCGACCCACATGTCGAGTCCGGGTCCGTGCTCGGGATGCACGACACCGATGAACGCGACGTCGTTGATTTCGTGGACGACGTCCTGCTGTCCGGAGATGGCCGTCTTGAACTTGCGTGGCAGGTTGGACAGTTCCTTCCTGCCGATGAACCGACGCACGATCTCGTCGATCGCCGGAGTCGGGTCGAGCACCTCGGTGAGCGATTCGCCTGCGAGAGGGGAGCCGAGGACGACGCGGGGGCAGTCACCGCACGCCTGTGTGGTCTGCAGACCGACACTTTCGATCCGGCGCCAGATCTCGGGGACGTTCTCGATCTCGATCCAGTGGTACTGGACGTTTTCGCGATCGGACAGATCAGCGGTGTCGCGACCGAAGTCGACCGAAATCTGTCCGAGGGTGCGCAACTGCTCGACGTTCAGCGCGCCGGCATCGCAGCGGATCCGCATCATGAAGTACTTGGCTTCGAGCAGGTCGATGTTCTCGTCACCGGTCCAGGTGCCGTCGTAGCCCTGCTCGCGCTGGGTGTAGAGGCCCCACCAGCGCATGCGGCCGCGCAGGTCGCTCTTGTCGATGCTGTCGAACCCGTTCTTCGAGTAGATGTTCTCGATGCGGGCACGCACGTTGAGCGGGTGATCGTCCTTCTTGGCCTGCTCGTTGGCGTTCTGCGGCTCGCGGTAACCGAGTGCCCATTGAGCTTCGGCTTTGCGGCGGACCGGTCGGGCCGAGCGCTCACGGGGACTGGCAGGTGCTGCCGCGGCGCGAGGGCGGTCTGCCCGAACGCGGCGCTCGGACGCAGGCTTGTCCGGTCGGGTGTGATGCGCTGGTGCCGGCTTTTGGGTGTCGTCCGTCTCCGGGGCACTCGACGTCATAGATCGCTCCTGCAAATTCGAGGTCGCGTGGTGCGGTCAGGAGCGCGAGGGCTGGTCGCGCCTGTCAGAGAACCGCAGCCAGCGGAAAGTCTTGGATGAAACGAGTTTCTCGGGCTGGTCTAACGAGTGGTCGAGGCCAGACAACACGAGCTGCAGACACGCTTGAGATCGACGTGGCGACGCGCCACAAGTCGCACTCCGGGTCCAGTCATACGGCCATTCTGCCATGTCAGAACCTCGAAACCGACCATCGGCGGCACATTCCCCTCGAATTCGGGGGAAATGCCACGTCAGTACCCCGCACGCGCGGCGGAGGTGGTGCCTGCATGGTGCCGACGAGAGCCTGCAGCAGACGCGCGGCGTCCGCAAGGTCGAACTGCGGCGACAATAGGGGAGTGACGACTACACCGACCATCGGCCTCGAGCTGCCAGCGGCAGCTATCGCGGGTGTCGGCTCACGCCCGTTCGGCGTGTACGTCCACGTGCCGTTCTGTGCGACGCGCTGCGGCTACTGCGACTTCAACACTTACACCGCAGGCGAACTCGGCACTTCGGCCTCGCCAGCGAGTTGGCTAGAGGGGTTGCGCCGCGAACTCGACCTCGCAGCCGAAACGCTCGGGTCCGCTCCCGCTGTCGACACGGTTTTCGTTGGCGGTGGCACCCCGTCGCTGTTGGGTGCCACCGGATTGGCCGACGTACTCGACGCGGTTCGAGGCGCGTTCGGGCTCGCTGCGGACGCGGAAGTGACGACGGAATCCAATCCTGAGTCGACGTCGCAGACGTTCTTCGCCGGAATACGTGATGTTGGTTACACCCGGCTTTCCCTCGGTATGCAGTCCGCCGCGCAACATGTGCTCGCCGTGCTCGACCGCACGCACACCCCGGGCCGCGCGGTCGCCGCGGTCGGCGAAGCGAAAGCCGCCGGGTTCGAGCACGTCAACCTCGACCTCATCTACGGGACGCCAGGCGAACGACCGCAGGATCTGGACGCATCCCTCGACGCGGTCCTGTCCGCAGGCGTCGACCACGTCTCCGCCTACGCGCTGATCGTCGAAGACGGCACCGCGTTGGCGCGCAAGGTTCGTCGCGGCGAGCTACCGATGCCCGACGACGACGTCTTCGCGCAGCGCTACGAGCGCATCGATGCGGTGCTCTCGGCGGCGGGTCTCGAGTGGTACGAGGTGTCGAACTGGGCGGCGAACGATGCAGCCCGCTGCCGGCACAACCTCGGCTACTGGGACGGCGGCGATTGGTGGGGGGCCGGACCCGGCGCGCACAGCCACGTCGGCGGAGTGCGGTGGTGGAACGTGAAGCATCCGGCCCGCTACGCCGATTCGCTTGCGACAGGGACCCTTCCGGTCGGCGGCGTCGAGCAACTGACCGACGAGGAAAGCCACATGGAACGCGTGATGCTCACGACGCGGCTGCGTTCGGGTCTGCCACTCGATGTGCTCGACGCCGACGAGCGTCGTGCGGCGGAGGTCGTCGTCGCAGACGGACTGCTGACCCAGGTGGACGACACGTTCGTCCTCACCGACCGTGGTCGGCTGCTCGCGGACGGTGTGATCAGGTCGATATTGAGCTGAGGGCGCTCCGCGCCTCGTGAGTCTTTTCGGTGGTCCCGCCAGCCGAAAGTGCGCACGACCCCGAAGGCCCTAAGCTGGAACAACTACGTGTGGAGGTGGAATCGATGTCAGGTACAGAGGACAGGCGTTTCGAAGTCCTTCGCGCGATCGTCGCCGACTACGTCGCAACGAAGGAGCCCGTCGGGTCGAAGGTGCTCGTCGAGCGACACAACCTCGGCGTCTCGAGCGCGACCGTCCGCAACGACATGGCTGTGCTGGAAGCCGAGGGCTACATCACGCAGCCGCACACCAGTTCCGGCCGGGTGCCGACCGACAAGGGTTATCGCCAGTTCGTCGACCGGATTTCCGAGATCAAGCCGCTTTCGTCGGTCGAGCGTCGCGCGATCCTCGAATTCCTCGAGTCCGGCGTCGACCTCGACGATGTCCTTCGGCGCGGCGTTCGCCTGCTCGCCCAGCTGACCAGGCAGGTCGCGGTCGTGCAGTACCCGTCGCTGTCGGCGTCGTCGGTCCGCCACCTCGAGGTCGTCGCGTTGACGCCCGCAAAGCTGCTGCTGGTCCTGATCACCGACAGCGGTCGCGTCGATCAGCGCATCGTCGAACTCGGCGACGTGATCAACGACGTCGAACTGTCCGAACTGCGTGCGCTGCTCGGTGCCGCACTCGAAGGCAAGCGACTTGCCGCGGCGTCCAGTGCGGTCGCCGAACTCGCCGAAAACGCGCCACCGAACCTGCGCAACGTCGTCGTACGCGCCGCGACCGTCCTTGTCGAAACCCTCGTCGAGCACCAGGACGAGCGGCTGGTTCTCGGCGGTACCGCCAACCTGACCCGCAACGCTGCCGACTTCAGCGGCGTCAACGGGTTCCCCGGTTCGCTGCGAGCTGTGCTGGAAGCCCTCGAAGAGCAGGTCGTCGTGTTGAAGATCATTGCGGCGACGCATCAGCCGGGCACGATCACGGTTCAGATCGGCGAAGAAACCCAGGTCGAGCAGATGCGTGGCACGTCGGTGGTATCCACCGGGTACGGCGCGCAAGGTACGGTTCTCGGCGGTATGGGGGTACTCGGACCCACACGCATGGACTATCCGGGAACAATCGCAAAGGTTTCCGCCGTTGCCAGGTACATCGGAGAGGTACTGGCAGAGCGTTAGGTCCAGGCGACGCACATTTCGAACATTTGACAGGACGAGAGATTCAACGTGGCACGCGACTACTACGAAACACTCGGCGTCGGTAAGGACGCAAGCGATCAGGAGCTCAAGCGGGCCTACCGCAAGCTCGCGCGCGAGTTGCACCCCGACGTCAACCCGGACGAGTCGGCGCAGGCCAGGTTCCGCGACATTTCGACCGCGTACGAGGTGCTGACCGATCCGGAGAAGCGTCGCGTCGTCGACCTCGGTGGCGATCCGATGGAAAGCGGCGGCGGTGGCGGGGGCTTCGGGAACGCGGGCTTCGGCGGCGGTCTCGGCGACGTGTTCGAGGCATTTTTCGGCGGCGGCGCCCAAGGCGGTGGCCAGCGCCGACCACGAGGCCGCGTCCAGCCGGGTGCCGCATCTCTGCTGCGTACGCGACTCACCCTCGAAGAGTGCGCGACCGGCGTCACCAAGCACATCACCGTCGAAACGGCGATCCTGTGCGACGTGTGTACCGGGTCGGGCACAAACGGAAATTCGAAGCCGGTCCGCTGCGACACCTGCGGTGGCGCAGGCGAGGTGCAGAGCATCCAGCGGTCGTTCCTCGGCCAGGTCATGACCTCACGCCAGTGCCCGACCTGCCGTGGTGCAGGCGAAGTCATCCCCGACCCCTGCCGCAAATGTGGCGGCGACGGACGGGTTCGCGCCCGCCGCGAAATCACCGCCCGCATCCCGGCCGGAGTCGCGAACGGCATGCGCGTTCGACTCGCGTCCCAGGGCGAGGTCGGTCCGGGCGGCGGTCCCGCCGGAGACCTGCACGTCGAGGTCGTCGAACAGCAGCACGACGTGTTCGTCCGAGACGGCGACGATCTGCATTGCTCGATTCGGATACCGATGGTCGACGCTGCGCTCGGCACGTCCGTGTCGGTCGACACCATTCTCGGCGGTCCTACCGAGATCACGATCGACGCGGGAACCCAGCCTGGCTCGGTCAAGACTTTGCGTGGTCACGGCATGCCGAAGCTGCGATCCGGCATTCGCGGCGATCTGCACGCGCACCTCGAGGTCGTGGTGCCGACGAAGCTCGATACGAAGCAGACCGACCTACTGCGCGACTACAAGGGCTTGCGTGATCGCGAGCGCGCCGAGGTCGTCTCGTCGCAGACGGCGGCACCGGGTGGCTTGTTCTCCAGGTTGCGGTCCACCTTCAGCGGTCGCTGATCGAGAAGACGCTGTGGCCGCCACAGTCTTCTACCTCGATCCGCTACCTGACGTCGGCGTTATCGCCGTTCTCGACGGCGACGAGGGACACCACGCCGCAACCGTGCGGCGGATCAAGGTCGGCGAACGGCTGACGCTTTCCGATGGGCGCGGCGGCACCGCGGAGACGGAAGTTGTTGCGGCTCAGCGTGATCGGCTGGATTTGGCGGTACGTACGCGTTCGGAGGGGCAACGACCGAAACCGTACGTGACGCTTGTGCAGGCGCTACCGAAGTCCGAGCGTTCCGAACTTGCCGTCGAGCTTGCGACCGAAGCCGGGATCGACGCGATCGTGCCGTGGCAGGCGTCCCGATGTGTCGCGCGGTGGGAGGGGATGAAGGCCGGCAAAGGTGTCGCGAAGTGGCGAGCGACCGCACTGTCCGCGGCCAGGCAGTCCCGGCGACTGTTCGTCCCGCCGGTCAGCGAGTTGTCGAGCACCGCCGCTGTCGAAAAGTTGATCGACGACGTTGTCCGCCGCGGCGGAATGGCTGTGCTGCTGCACGAATCGGCCGCTGCACCGTTTGCGTCGCTCACCCTTGCGGTCGACGAAGTCGTGCTTGTCGTCGGTCCCGAAGGTGGACTGGACGATCGTGAATTGGATCGGTTCACAGCCGCGGGTGCGGTGACAGCGTTGCTCGGTCCGACAGTGCTGCGGACCTCGACCGCCGCTGCCGTCGCGCTGGGCGCGCTCGGCGCGTTGACGTCGCGGTGGGATTCAGCGCCCCTGCAATAGGCTCGTCTGTAGCCACTGCCCTTGCCCAGTTAGGACCCACATGACGTCGCTACCGTCCGTCGCAGTCACAGGTTCGACAGGATTCGTCGGCAACGCGGTTGCTCGCAGCCTCGCCGATGCTGGTGTCGCTCAACGATTGTTGGTCCGTTCGGTTGCGAAGGCTCCGCAGCTGCCCGGTGCGACAGTTCTGCCGTTCTCCTATGCGGACCGCGTCGCTGCCACAAAGGCACTCGAAGGAGTGCAGACGTTGTTCATGATCTCGGCGTCGGAAAGTGCCGACCGGATCGACGAACACCGCACATTTGTCGACTCCGCCGTCGCCGCAGGCGTCCAACACGTCGTCTACACCTCGTTCGTCGGCGCGGCGCCCGACGCGACCTTCACACTCGCTCGCGATCACTACGCGACCGAGACCTACATCAAGGAGAAGGGACTCGGGTTCACGTTCTTGCGTGACAACTTCTACCTCGACTTCATGAGTGCAATGGTCGGCGACGACGGCGTCATTCGCGGGCCCGCGGCCGACGGTAGGGCAGCGATCGTGGCCCGGGCCGACGTCGCGCGGGTCGCCGCGGCAGTCGTTCTCGCACCTGAGCGGCACAAAGACGTGACCTACAACCTGACCGGACCCGAGGCGCTGACGATGACCGAGATCGCAGCGGTGCTCGCTGCTGCGCGCCGGTCGCCCGTGACCTTCCACAACGAATCGATTCCCGAGGCCTACGAGTCCCGCAAGCGGTGGCCTGCACCGGATTGGCAGTACGACGCCTGGGTGTCGACCTATACGTCGATCGCGTCCGGCGCGATGGCCGCGATCAGCGCCGACGTCGAGACCGTCACGGGTAGGCCTCCGATGTCGTTGGAACAGTTCCTCGCTGCGACCCGTTCGCCTGGCGAATAACTCACGGGATCATCTCCTTCGATTGGCCTAGACTCGAGGTAGATGCCATGAACCCGAAAGAAGGCTTCACCCTTTGACCGCACAAAACGATATCGGCGGGTCCTCGTCGAGCCGAACCTCGGCTGGTCCCGCTGCGCGAACGGTTCGCTCCGGAATCGAACTCGCACCCGAATCGGTCTTCGGTTTCCTCGGATCTGCCGACGCCAATTTGCGGCAACTCGAAAAGCTGCTCGCCGCCGACATCCACGTGCGTGGCAACGCGGTCACGCTTACAGGTACCGCACCGGACGTCGCGCTGGCCGAGCGGGTGATCGAGCAGCTCGTGTCGATGGTCGGGCGCGGCCAGTCGATCTCGCCGGAGACCGTGCGGCACACGTATTCGATGCTTACACAAGGTGTTTCGGAGTCGCCCGCCGAGGTGCTCAGCCTCGACATTCTGTCCAGGCGCGGCAAGACGATCCGACCGAAGACGCTCAACCAGATGCGCTACGTCGATGCGATCGATGCCAACACCGTGGTGTTCGGTATCGGACCCGCCGGTACGGGCAAGACGTACCTCGCGATGGCGAAGGCCGTCCAGGCGCTGCAGACCAAACAGGTGACGCGAATCATCCTGACCCGGCCAGCCGTCGAGGCGGGGGAGCGGCTCGGCTTTCTGCCTGGCACGTTGAACGAGAAGATCGACCCGTATCTGCGTCCGCTCTACGACGCGTTGCACGACATGATGGATCCCGAGGCAATCCCCAAACTGATGGCCGCCGGTGTCATCGAAGTCGCGCCGCTGGCCTACATGCGTGGCCGCACGCTCAACGATGCCTTCATCATCTTGGACGAGGCACAGAACACCACTGCCGAGCAGATGAAAATGTTCCTGACCAGGCTCGGGTTCGGTTCGAAGATCGTTGTGACCGGCGACGTGACGCAGGT
The DNA here is from genome assembly GCF_043944905.1 of Antrihabitans spumae. Lineage (NCBI taxonomy): Bacteria > Bacillati > Actinomycetota > Actinomycetes > Mycobacteriales > Nocardiaceae > Antrihabitans > Antrihabitans spumae. Next base: position 169,864 of record NZ_JBIMSN010000026.1, on the reverse strand, counting down.
CGACCTGCCCGGTGGCAATCGGTCCGGTCTGCGTGCCGCGGCCGAGATTCTCACCGAGATCGACGACATTCATTTCGCCGAGCTCAACAGCAGCGACGTCGTGCGGCATCGTCTTGTCGCCGACATCGTCGACGCGTACGAGCGGTTCGAAGCAGACGGCGAGCGAGCGGCGCTCGGCAATCGTGCGCAGCGGCGCTCGGCGCAACCGCGCTCTGCTCGGCGTTGATGCGTCGAACTCCTCCCGCCTGGCCCGTTAGGGTTGTCGGATGAGCATCGAGGTCGCCAACGAGTCGGGAATGGACGTTTCCGAAGAAGACTTGATCGCGGTCGCGCGTTTCGCGATCGCACGGATGGACGTCCATCCAGCGGCCGAGCTGTCGATGGTCCTCGTCGACCTGGACACGATGGCCGACCTGCACATGCGCTGGATGGACCTGCCCGGTCCGACGGACGTCATGTCCTTCCCGATGGACGAACTCGAGCCGGGTGGTCGGCCGGACAGCCCGATGCCGGGTCCGTCGATGTTGGGCGACATCGTGTTGTGCCCGGCCTTCGCCGCCACGCAGGCGAAGAAGGCGGGACATTCGCTGGCACACGAGCTCGCGTTGTTGACCGTGCACGGCGTCCTGCATCTCCTCGGCTTCGATCATGCGGAACCTGAAGAGGAGAAGGAGATGTTCGGCCTGCAGAACAACCTCCTCGCAGAGTGGTACGAGAGCATCCGCAAGGCCGAACGGGAGGCCGCACTCGCCGAACGCGATCGGCGTCTGCTCGGCAAGGCGGGCTTCTTCGATGCCTAGGCTTGGGCGTGGCCTGTGACCGGGCCGATAGGCCTGCTGGTACTGGCAATCGTTCTGGTTCCTGCGGGTGGACTTTTCGCTGCTGTCGATTCGGCGTTGAACACCATCTCGCCCGCACGTGTCGACGACATCGCGCGGGCGGGCAGGCCGGGTGCGACGATGCTGATCCGGATCGTCTCCGATCGCCCGCGCTACATCAACCTGATGGTGCTGCTTCGCATTCTGTGCGAGATCACGTCGACGGTCGTACTGGCGGGCGCGCTGATCGAAATCATCGGTCCGGGATGGGCGTTGGTTGTGAGCGCTGTCGTCATGGTGCTCGTTTCCTACGTCGTCATCGGTGTCGGTCCACGTACGCTCGGCCGCCAGCACGCGTACACGATCTCGCTCGCGGCGGCTATTCCGTTGCATGCCATCGGTTTTCTACTTGGTCCGCTCAGCAGGTTGCTGATCCTGATCGGTAACGCGATCACGCCGGGTAAGGGTTTTCGCAACGGCCCGTTCGCATCCGAGATCGAACTGCGCGAAATCGTCGACATGGCGCAGGAACGCGGTGTGGTTGCAGACGACGAACGACGGATGATCCAGTCGGTCTTCGAACTCGGCGACACCGCCGCCCGCGCGGTTATGGTGCCGCGGACCGAGATGGTCTGGATCGAATCGGACAAGACACTGGGGCAGGCGATCTCGCTCGCGGTCAAGAGTGGCCATTCGAGGATTCCGGTCATCGGCGAGAACGTGGACGACGTGATCGGCGTCGTCTATCTGAAAGATCTTGTGCAACGCACGAATACGTCGTCCGGCCGGGATCGCGACCAACCGGTCGTCGATGTGATGCGCCCTGCGGTGTTCGTCCCGGACTCCAAACCTCTCGACACGATGCTCGCCGAGATGCAGCGTGACCGTAATCACATGGCTCTCCTCGTCGACGAATACGGCGGCATCGCCGGACTCGTGACCATCGAGGACGTCCTGGAGGAGATCGTCGGCGAGATCGCGGACGAGTACGACACCGACGAGACCGCACCGATCGAGGACCTCGGCAACGGGAAGTACCGCGTGTCTGCACGGTTGTCGATCGAGGACCTCGGCGACCTGTTCGGCCTCGAACTCGAAGACGACGACGTCGATACGGTCGGTGGTCTGATGGGACACGAGCTCGGCCGCGTACCGTTGCCTGGATCCAAGGTCGTCAGCAACGGATTGGTGCTTCGCGGTGAGGGCGGTGTCGACCAGCGCGGTCGCGTCCGCGTCCACACGATTCTGGTTCGACGCGCACCGGCGAAGAAGTCCAAAGAGGCAAAGGGCGCAACCGATAACGCGGAATCCACGGAGTCGACGGACTCGGTGGATGATGGGCGGGACGAGGGACGAGATGACTGACGAAGGCCGAACGGAACTGTCGCAAGAGGACGCGAAATTGGTTGTGCTCGCTCGCGGTGCGATGGCGCGAACAGGACGCGGCCACGGTGCCGCAGTTCGCGACACCGACGGGCGGACCTACGCGGCGGGGGACGTGAAGCTCACAACGCTCACGTTGTCGGCGCTGCAATCCGCTGTCGCCGCAGCCATTTCCAGCGCAGCAGAAGGTTTCGAGGCCGCGGTCGTCGTCGGTGCCGATACGTCGGATCCCGGTGTCGACGCGGTACGCGAGCTGTCGCCGAGCGCAGTTGTCATCGTCGCGTCGTCGAGCGGGTCGGTTCTGGAGGTGTCCGGTGTCTGAATTCCATTCCGGCTTCGTCTGTTTCGTCGGTCGGCCGAATACCGGCAAGTCGACGCTCACCAACGCGCTCGTGGGTCAGAAGATTGCGATCACGTCGTCACGTCCGCAGACCACGCGACACACCATTCGTGGCATCGTCCATCGCGAGCACGCCCAGTTGATTCTCGTCGACACTCCTGGTCTGCATCGGCCACGTACCCTGCTGGGTCAGCGACTGAACGACCTTGTGCGCGATACCTATTCCGAGGTCGACGTGATCGCGCTGTGTATCCCGGCGGACGAGAAGGTCGGGCCTGGCGACCGTTGGATCCTCGAGCAGATCCGGCACATGGCGCCGAAGACGACGGTTGTCGGCGTCGTCACCAAAATCGACAAGGTCGGCAAGCAGCAGATTACGGAACAACTTCTCGCGGTCTCGAAATTGCTCGGCCCGACGTGCGAAATTGTGCCCGTTTCGGCGACGAAGGGTGAGCAGGTCGAAGTCCTCGTCGATGTGTTGGCGTCGGTGATGCCGGAAGGTCCGGCGTTCTACCCGGACGGTGAGCTGACCGACGAGCCAGAAGAGACTCTGATGGCGGAGTTGATTCGCGAAGCTGCGTTGGAAGGTCTGGGTGACGAACTGCCGCACTCGCTTGCGGTTGTCATCGAAGAGGTCGTCGAACGCGAGGGTCGCACCGACATGCTCGATGTGCATGCTCTGCTGTACGTGGAGCGGTCGAGCCAGAAGGGCATCGTCATCGGAAAAGGTGGAGCGAGGCTCCGCGATGTGGGCACGGCTGCCCGTGCCCAGATCGAGAAACTACTTGGTACGAAGGTCTTTCTGGAGCTGCATGTCAAGGTCGCGAAGGATTGGCAACGCGACCCGAAACAGCTTGGCAGACTCGGCTTTTAGCTGAAACTGCCCAAACAGGTTCAGCGTCGGCGCAGTGCCGAAACGCAACTGGGGCAGAGGTCACGGTCGGAGACGATCCAACCCTTGGATTGTGCGCTCCGGATGGCGGAGGCGGCTGCCGAACGTGCCGGCGAATAGGTCCAACGCTCGCATCTGTCGCACCGAATTCCCCAGCTGAGGGACCCTGTGCTACTGCGCGCCGACTGCATTCCCATGTGCTTCTCCGTTGTTCGTAGCCCAGTCGACGGGCTGGTCAAATAGGAATGATGTGGTTCACACCACGCAAGAAGTGTGACACATTCGTGACCATTCCGATACCGCATCGAAGTAACAAAGTTTCGAGTTCGTTATGTGGGTATCCGGACAACGGGAAGGCAAACGAGCCTACGAACGAGCCGTCGAACGCAGCCTGGTTGCGGCGTTCGACGGCTCGTCGGTGGGGGAGAATTCAGGATTCGCGGGCGAGGTCGCTGTCGTTGCGAAACACGAGTGAACCCGTGTCGAGCGCAACTGCCCAGCGCTTCGAGATGGCCCAGGTGCGACCGTAGTCGTCCTGAGGCGGCAGGCCCGGGTTGAAGTCGTCGACGATGACGCCGGAGACGTTCGGCCACAGGTCTTCCGGCATGGCGGAGTCGGAGGAGTGGCGGGTGACGACGCGGTTCCCGACCGCGAAGCCAGTTGTCGCCGGCTGAACAGACTTCGGAAGAGGGTTGGCGTCGCGTTTCTTAGCCGTGGCGCGATCCTGCGTTCCGCGATCGTGTGTTCTCTGTCTTTGACGCACTAGGTTTCGTCACGCGTCGATGATCCTCTCTGGCCGGGCGATCGCAGTATCGCCACGCCGGAAATGGACGTGCCGACGGATCGGGTGCAGGTCTGCAACAGGGTTTCGTTGCAGGTCAGGTGGTGGATTGCAGTTTTGTGGGCGATTTGCGACACAGTGAGCCGCGAGAGCGCCTCACCGACGTTGTCGGTGCCGCATGAAACAATGACCTTCGACCGAAACGGGAGTTGGGCAGTTTATGCGGCTGTATCGGGACAACGCCGTCGTCTTACGTCAGCACAAGCTTGGCGAAGCCGACCGTATTGTCACGCTGCTCACACGCCAGCACGGGTTGGTGCGTGCGGTTGCCAAGGGTGTTCGACGGACCCGGTCCAAGTTCGGCGCCCGGCTCGAACCGTTCGCACACATAGATGTGCAGCTCTATCCGGGGCGCAACCTCGACATCGTGACGCAGGTCCATACGGTCGACGCCTTCTCCGGTGACATCGTCGACGACTACGGCCGCTACACCACCGCATGCGCTGTTCTCGAGACGGCGGAGCGGCTCGCAGGCGAGGAACGCGCGCCGGCGCTGCAGTTGCATCAGCTCACCGTCGGCGCGCTCCGTGCGGTCGCAGGGCAGACCCGAGCGCCGGAGCTGATTCTCGATGCTTTTCTGCTCCGCGCAATGGGATTCGCGGGCTGGGCGCCCGCGCTCGACGAGTGCGCGCGCTGCGCGACCCCGGGTCCGCATCGGGCGTTTCATGTCTCGGCAGGTGGCGCGGTGTGTGTGCATTGCCGACCGCCCGGAGCCGCAACTCCGTCGCCCGGTGTCCTCGATCTGATGGACTCGCTGTGTAGGGGAGCGTGGGCCGACACCGATGCGGCGACGGATGCGGTGCGTCGACAGGCGAGCGGTTTGATCGCCGCACATCTGCAGTGGCACCTGGAACGCCAGTTGCGCACGCTTCCGTTGATCGAGCGCGCTCAGCCGCACAGTGTGGGCGTCGGGCAGGATGGACACCGTGATTCGTCGTATGGACTCCCCGCCGAGACCTGGCGCGCGCCGCTCGCTCCGACGCGGACCGGCACAGCCTGACCGCGTAATACGTCCACCGGACCCACATCCGTCCGGCGCCCGGCCGCCGATTCTGCAGCCGGAGTTGATTCCGAAACACGTCGCGTTGGTGATGGACGGCAACGGTCGCTGGGCGCAGGACCGCGGGTTGCCGCGCACCGCAGGTCACGAACGTGGCGAGGCCGTGTTGATGGACACCGTCTGCGGCTGTATCGAAATGGGCGTCACCTGGCTGTCGGCGTACGCGTTCTCGACGGAGAACTGGCGACGCAGTCCCGAAGAGGTCCGGTTTCTTATGGGCTTCAACCGTGACGTCATCCGTCGCCGCCGCGACGAGATGAACGAAATGGGCGTACGCGTGCGCTGGGCCGGTCGCCGACCGCGGTTGTGGCGCAGCGTGATCAAGGAACTCGAGGTCGCCGAAGAGCTGACCAAGGACAACTCGGTGATGACGCTGACGATGTGCGTCAACTACGGCGGCAGAGCCGAAATCGCCGATGCCGTAAAGGAAATCGCGAAGCTCGCCGCATCCGGACAGCTGGATCCGGAGCGCATCACCGAGGCGACGGTCGCGCGCTACCTCGACGAGCCGGATATGCCGGATGTCGATCTCTTCCTGCGCCCGTCCGGTGAGTTCCGGACGTCGAACTTCTTGCTGTGGCAGTCGGCGTATGCCGAATTGGTGTTCCAGGACAAGCTTTTTCCGGATTTCGATCGTCGCGACCTGTGGGCAGCGTGTGTCGAATATGCGTCACGTGATCGTCGATTCGGGGGAGTGAAGTGATGACCGAAGCCCAGGAGTCGAACGGGGGCGGGTCTGCAGATGCGTTGCAGCAGAGGGCACTCGATGTGCTCGCGCCTTTTGTGACGTTGCGCACCAACGACGATGGCTCGCTCGGGTTCGAATACGCGGGCGCACTGTGCTCGATGCGTGCGGTGAATCTGTCGCCCGGTCTCGACGTCCTGTCACTCACGTGTGTGCTGGCATGGGACCGACCGTTGCGGGCGCCGCTCACCAAACGGGTTGCCGATCGCAACAATGCGCTGCAGTTCGGGTCGATCACGATCATAGGCAACGGCAAGTTGGCGGACGTGATCATGCGTTATACGTTCCCCGCCGCCGGCCTCACCGACGAAGCGTTGATGACGATGCTGTTGCTTGTGCTCTCCGGCGCCGACCGTAGTCGGCAGGGGTTGGTTCCCTAGTCGCCTGCCCTGAACGCCGTTGGGGTATCTCGGCTCACCGGTTTCCCGCGCACGTCTGGCAGGTCCCGAAGATCTCGACCGTGTGGCTGACGTCGGTGAAGCCATGGGTGTCCGCGGTCGACTTCGCCCACTGCTCGACCGTCGGACCTTCGACCTCGACGGTATAGCCGCAATGTCTGCAGACCAGGTGGTGGTGATGGCCCGACGAGCAGCGGCGGTAGACGGATTCGCCTGTGTCCGTGCGTAATACGTCTACGGTTCCGGAATCGGCGAGGGTCTGCAGCGTCCGGTAGACGGTCGTGAGGCCGATGCCTTCGCCACGCTTACGTAGCTCGTCGTGCAGTTCCTGCGCGGATCTGAACTCGTCGATGTCGTCGAGCAATGCCGAGATCGCGCTGCGCTGCCGCGTGCTTCGAACACCGACCGCGACTCGTCCAGACGTTCCGGTCAAGGCCGTCATCCTTCCTCCGCGTGTGCAACCGCGTCCACTACGATGTGGGCGAGGTGATCGTCTACGAGTTCGTAGAGAACCTCGCGTCCGTTACGTTCGCCACGGACGACACCGGCCGCTTTGAGCACTCGAAGGTGCTGACTGATCAGCGGTTGCGTGACGCCGAGCGCCTCGACCAACTCGTGGACGCATCTGCCCGACTCGCGCAGTTGCAGGACGATTGCGATACGAACCGGCGCTGCGAGCGCACGCAGGATTTCACCCGCGGCATCGAGGGTTGCTTTCGGTGGAACAGGCGCCGGTGGCGTCGTCGTGAATGGGTCGTGACTGTGCTCGGTGAACTCGAGATCACCGGTGTCGGCTGTGGACACCTGGACCCTCCCTCTTATTGCAAATCACTTCCATTTTGATTTGGAAGGTTGCGCATGTCAAACGTCCTTGGGGCGCCAGATATTCTGACCTAGACAAAGCACCCGTAACCCGGCAGCTATTCGCCAGATGGAGAGCTCGAATCGTGGCCCCCAAGTCCAAGGTCGACACCGTAGCCAACCTCGCCAAGCGCAGAGGACTCGTGTATCAGTGCGGCGAGATCTACGGCGGTACCAAGTCGGCCTGGGACTACGGACCTCTCGGCGTCGAGCTCAAGGAGAACATCAAGAAGCAGTGGTGGCGCAGCATGGTCACCAGCCGCGAAGACGTCGTCGGCCTCGATTCGGCTGTGATCCTGCCGCGTCAGGTCTGGGTCGCGTCCGGTCACGTCGGTGTGTTCAACGACCCGCTCGTCGAGTCGCTGATCACCCACAAGCGTTACCGCGCGGATCACCTGCTCGAGGCGTACGAGGAAAAGCACGGGCATCCGCCTGCGAACGGCATGGCCGACATCCGCGACCCCGAGACGGGCGATCCGGGTCAGTGGACCGAGCCGCGCGACTTCAACATGATGCTCAAGACCTACCTCGGACCGATCGAATCCGAGGATGGCCTGCACTATCTGCGTCCGGAGACCGCGCAGGGCATCTTCGTGAACTTCGCCAACGTCCTCACCACGTCGCGCAAGAAGCCGCCGTTCGGTATCGCGCAGATCGGTAAGAGCTTCCGCAACGAGATCACGCCGGGCAACTTCATCTTCCGCACGCGTGAGTTCGAGCAGATGGAGATGGAGTTCTTCGTCAAGCCAGGGGAGGACGAGGAGTGGCATCAGTACTGGATCGACACTCGCCACGCCTGGTACACCGGCCTCGGTATCGATCCGGAGAACCTGCGGCTCTACGAACACCCGAAGGACAAGCTGTCGCACTACTCGACGCGGACCGTCGACATCGAGTACCGCTTCCGGTTCCAGGGCAGCGAATGGGGTGAGCTGGAGGGCGTCGCGAACCGTACGGACTTCGACCTCAAGACGCATTCGGAGCATTCGGGTCAGGACCTGTCGTACTTCGACCAGGCGACCAACGAGCGGTTCACGCCGTACGTCATCGAGCCCGCGGCCGGTCTGACGCGGTCGCTCATGGCGTTCCTCGTCGATGCCTATGCCGAGGACGAGGCCCCCAATGCCAAGGGCGGCGTCGACAAGCGGACGGTCCTTCGCCTCGACCGCAGGCTCGCGCCGGTCAAGGCGGCTGTCCTGCCGTTGTCCCGCAACGCGGATCTGACTCCGAAGGCGAAGGATCTGGCAGCGGCGCTGCGTCAGCACTGGAATGTCGAATTCGACGATGCAGGCGCGATCGGTCGGCGCTACCGCCGTCAGGACGAGATCGGTACGCCGTTCTGCATCACGGTCGACTTCGAAACCCTCGACGATCACGCAGTGACTGTGCGAGAACGAGATTCGATGGCGCAGGAGCGAGTAGCGCTCGATCAGGTCGAGGGTTACCTAGCCCAGCGCCTCATCGGGAGCTAGGCCGCTCCGCGGCTCGTGAGTCCTTTTGGTGGTCAGGCCCTCCGAAAGGACTCACGACCGGGGTAGCCGCCTCAGCCTGAACAGGCGAAATTCGCGGCCCTCTGCGAGCTCGTACTCCATCTGATAGCCGGGCCAGACCTCGATCGCGTACTGCCACGCCTTGTCGCGTTCGGCGCCGGTGAGAGTCTCGATGGACGTCTCGAACTCTTCGCCACGAATCTGAACGGTCGCGGTCTCGGCTGCCGCAAGGTTCGCCGACCACACCGGATGCTTCGGGCGTCCCCAGTTGGATCCGACGAGCAAGATATCGTCCCCTTCGGGCACGTACAGCAGTGACGTCGTGCGCGGAATGCCGGACTTTCGGCCAGGCACCGTGATCTGGATCGACGGTTGCCCAGCGATGTCGAGGACACCGAAGCGGTCGTTGCTGATCCGACGTACCGCGCGCTCGAGCGGAATGATCAGCGGATCGAAGCGCATCACCAACGGAAAAGTCGCGAGGCGACGCGAGAAGGCCGGCAGCGGGTTCTTGAGCATCTCTCCAACATAAGGCGTGGTCAGAGCCGGTGCCGCATCGAAAGTGCTGGTCGTGAGAAGTCCCACACCTGCCACGAAGGCCTTCGGCTCGTGAGTCTTTTCGGCGCGCCCGCCCTCCGAAAAGACTCACGAGCGGCGCAGCCGCCTAGACCGGAACTTGCAGCTCCGTCACCCAGCCGGCGGGATCTTCGGTGTATTCGAGGGTGACTTCGCGTGCTGGTCCGGTCGAGCTGTGACCGTGGTCGTCGATCCACCGACCCAGCGCTTGCCAGTCGGGAAGGACCAGATCCATGCTGCCGCGGTGCACGAGCGTCGCAGCGTTCTCGACCGCGGGCAGGTCGACGACGACGAAGTCGTGTCCTTCCTTCTCGGCCAGGTCGACGGGGACCGCCGCATGGACGACGACCGAACCGTCGCCGGTTTCCTCGTAGTACGCGATCGCCGGACCCGCGAATCCGATCCCTGCCCGGTCCAAGCGCGCAGAAAGATCCATAAAGAGCGGTTGGATGACCGGGGTGATCGACTCGGGCTCGAATCCCGCCGCGTGGCCTGTCAATTCCGCAACTCGCACGGCCGGAACCTGCTTGATGACGACGTCGTTGGTAGGCATGGATCCCTCGCTCTCGATAATTCGGAGTCGCACGTCGACCTGGGTGAGCCGTGCCGCGTCGTTGGCGATCTGTGCCTGCAACTCGGATTGTCGCAGCCGCAGCATGCCACGCAGCTCCGCACCGCTGACCTGCTCGTCGAGGATTTCCTGCACCTGTTGCAAGGTGAAGCCGAGGTCCTTCAAGGCGATGACGCGGTTGAGCCGCGCTAGCTGACTCGCCTCGTAGAACCGGTAGCCACTGGATCCGTCGACGCGTGCAGGTTGCAGTAGTCCGATGGCGTCGTAGTGACGCAGCATGCGGACCGACACTTGCCCGTGTCTCGCGAAATCTCCGATACTCAACATGATGGTCTCCGGTTTACGGCCTCACACGGTGTCAGGGTCAAGCGGAGTGTCAGGGTCGAGCGTCAGAACCGCCCACCGCCACCGATCCGACGCGAACTTCCCGCGCCACCGAACGACCCCGGACCCCTGCCGCCGCCACCGCTGTACCGACCGCCGCGGCTACCCGAGCTGAAGCCGCCGCGCAACATGCTGTCGATCAGGATGCCACCGAGTACCGCGCCGGCGTTGCTGCCACCGCGCGAGGACTGCTGGTTCTCCCACGACGAGACGTCGGACTGCGCCGCCCGCAGCGCCCTCGACCCAAGTTCTGCTGCGGATTGCGCGTAGACCAGCGCATTCGACGGATCCGACGCGCGAAGTCGCTGTGCCTCGTCGAGGTGGCGCTGCGCTTCCGACAGTCGGGTGCGTGCCTCGGCGTCGACGGCGCCGCGACGGGTCGAGATGAAGTCGGACGCCGCCGTGACCTGAGAACTTGCGGCCGTCAGCGCCTGCTCGACCTGCTGCTGCAGTCGCTCGGCATTCTGCTTGCGGTCGAGGGCAACCGTGAGCGCTTTGTCGAGTTCGACGTCGGCTGTTGCGATTTCGTTGAACGCGCCGAGCGGGTTCGAGTCCTTGATGCCTTCGGCTCGCCCGATCGCAGCTTCGACAGCGCTCTTGGTTTTCGCCAGTTCCGAACCGCCGTGTCCGAGGAGTTCGTTGGCCGCAGCGACGTCCTTGCGGGCGTCGTCCAGGGCAGCGCCGATCGTGGCGATCGCGTGCCGAATGTTGTCCGCAGCGTGATCGACGGCGTCGAGGAGCGTACGCGCCTGTGCCACTGCGGCTTCCGCGGCGCGAATTGCCGCAACCGCCGGACCCTGTTTTCCTGCAGGAAGCGCGATTGTTTCTCGCGCCGCGGTGACGTTCTTGTCTGCGAAGGCAAGTCGGTCCTTCGTCATCGTCACGTTGTCCTTGACTGGAGCCAGCGCCGGTGCCGGGAACTCGGCGACGAGGCTGGTGAGCGTCGCGTCCGAGTTCGGTACGCGCGCCGTGAGTTCCACGATGTCGCGGGTCAAGCCGTCGAGCCGACTGCTCGCGTTGATCAGTAGGTCGCGCATCTGGTCGAACTCGGTGACCTTCGCGTCGAGTTCGCGATCTGCCTTGCCGCAGTTGCTGATCAGGTCGACGAGCATGTCGCGACGCTGTTCCGGCGTTTCCGGGATGTCGTCGTCGAGGCGTTGCCGGATCGCAAATGCCTGTGCGAGAGCGTTGTTGGCGTTGTCGAACGCTTCGGTGAACGGTCGAGCCGCCTCGTCGCCGAACTCGTCCTTGGCGAGCTGCAGCTCTTCGGTGCTGGTGCGCACCGCATTGTCCATTTCGACGAGTACTTCTTTTGCCCGCACGTCGAGTGCGTTGACGGGAAGGGCTGCAAGCGCTTTCGTATCGCTCGGGTCGATCTGTCGCGCGGCGGCCGTGCCTGCTTCGAGGCGCTGCGCCTTCTTGCGACGTGAGTACAGCACCACGCCACCGGCGCCGACCGCGATGACGCCACCGCCGACCGCGAGCACCTTCACAACATCGCCACCGCCCGTCGACCCCATCGCATCGGAAAGTCCGCCCGCAGCCGCAATCGCCGCACCGGCCCAATCCTGCTCGCGCAGTGCGGGTTCGATCGCGTTGACCCGAATGTCTTCGAGCTCGGAATCGCTGATGTCGGTCGGTAGGCCGGGGGAGGAGAGGTAGTAGGACTGATCGACGGTTGCGACGGACAGCAACACGTCCCGATCGGACAGTTGGCTCGCACGTTCGGTCGCGGCGGCCCATGCTTCGGGATCCTGCGGCTCGAAACTGGCGACGTAGACCACCCACAGCCGGACCCGATGGGTGTCGTACAGGTCGTCGATCGCGGACTGGAGCTCGCCCTTTGCTGTCGGGTCCAGAGCCGAAACGCGGTCGTTGATCTGTTCGGGAAGTCGGAACGGCCTTTCCGCCGATGCGGTTGCGGGGAGGCACAGGAAGGCGATCAACGCGGCAACGAAGAGAAACGCTACGGACCGATGAGTGACGCGACGCGACGCCGGCGCCGATGCGATTGGCATGTGACGAATCTATCCGGTCCGCGCTTGGAGGGCAGGCGCACCCAACCGACCCGGTGCGCGACCCATGACAGTTGTCATGGACAGATCGTGACGCTCGGCAGAGGGGCACGAAGGAAAACGGCGCGACAGTTGTCTTATGACCAGAACAGGCAAAAATCAACCCGCCGTCGTCCTTCGCAACCTGCACAAGACCTTCGCTGTCGGTGAAGGACCGGGAGTGCGAGCGGTAAACGGACTTGACCTGACCATCGAACCCGGCGAGATCGTCGCGTTCCTCGGACCGAACGGCGCAGGCAAGACCACAACCATCGACATGCTGCTCGGGCTCACGCGTCCCGACGAGGGCGAGGTTTCCATCTTCGGGCGCGACCCCGCCACGGCGGTTGCGTCGGGCTTGGTCTCCGCGGTGATGCAGAGCGGCGGACTGCTCAAGGACCTGACGGTCGAGGAGACGGTTCGCCTCGTCTCGGCACTGTTCGTCAGCCCGCGTCCCGTCTCCGAGGTGCTTGCCAGAGCAGGTATCGCCGACATCGCGACCCGGATGGTGGGCAAATGCTCGGGCGGCCAGCAGCAACGGCTGCGTTTCGCGTTGGCACTGCTGCCGAACCCCGACCTGATCGTCCTCGACGAACCGACCACAGGTATGGACGTCGAAGGTCGACGTGAATTCTGGAATGCCATGCGGGAGGACTCGAGTCGAGGCCGAACCGTACTGTTCGCAACGCACTACCTCGAAGAGGCCGACGCCTACGCCGACCGGATCGTGCTGGTCAGTAAGGGTCGTATCGTCGCCGACGGCAGCGCTGCGGAAATCAAGAACCTCGCGTCGGGACGCGTCGTCAGTGCGACGTTGCCCCGTGTCGACCAGATGCGTCTGCTCGGCATCGATGGAGTCGACGACGTCGAAGTACGCGGCGATCGAGTGTTGGTGCGTTCCAACAACTCCGATGCTGTCGCGCGGTATCTGCTCAACAGCACCACTGCCACCGACATCGAGATCGTCTCCCACAACCTCGAAGACGCGTTCATCACCCTGACCGGCGACACCCTGACCGGCGACACCCTGACCAACGTAGGAGCCAGACATGACCTCGTCACTGCAATTACCAACCACCGCAACGGCTTCCACACCACGTGAACTGCCGGCACTCGGCGGATTCAGTACGGCGTTCCTCGGATTGGAACTGCGGCGCATGCTTCGCAATCGCCGAACCTTCCTTTTCACGTTGATCATGCCGCCGCTGTTCTTCGTCATTTTCGGTCTGCAGTCGGACTACAAGACGGAGTCCTACGGCTCGGGGAACGTCACCGGCTTCATAATGGTGTCGATGGCGGTCTACGGAGCGATGCTGGCAACGACCAGCGGCGGAGCGATGGTGTCGATCGAGCGTGCGCTCGGCTGGAGTCGACAACTGCGTCTCACCCCGTTGCGTCCGGCCGCTTACATCGCGACCAAGATCGTGGTTGCCATGGTGCTCGGGCTGATCTCGGTCGCTGCAGTGTTCATCGTCGGCGGGATCCTCGGCGCGCACCTGACGACGACTGCCTGGATCGCCTGCTTCGTACTCGCCTGGATCGGCTCGTTGGTCTTCGCCGCCTTCGGCCTGTTCATGGGATATCTGCTGCCGTCGGAGAACGTGATGCAGATTCTCGGTCCCGGCCTTGCGATCCTGTCGTTCGCAGGTGGCCTGTTCATGCCGCTCTCGGGATGGTTCGAAGACGTGTCGAGGTTCTTCCCGACCTACGGCCTTGCGACGCTGGCGCGTATGCCCTTCGGTGACGAGGCCGGCACGACCATCGCTGCCGGAGTCGTGAACCTGCTGGTCTGGGCCGTGTTCTTCACCGTCGGTGCGATGATCCTCTTCCGTCGAGACACCGCGCGAGTCTGATGACAGCCCAAGATTCGAGATCGCTCCCGGTCGCACCGCCCCCGCGACCGGGAATGATCTGGCTGTTCTCCGGGGTGTGGCTGCTGTACCTCGTCTATCCGATCGGCTCGGCCATCGCACTCGACGACGTCGTCGCGAAAGTCTTCGGTCTCGTTCTGATCGCCGCTTTCGCAGTCGTCTACATGGCGTCGTTCTATCGCCTCCGAACCTCACCCGACTCGATCACGTTGTGGCCGCAGGCCCCGCAGCGTGAGGTGTGGATCGCGTTGGGGACACTGGTCGGCCTGATGGCAGCTGCGACAGTGCCACTGGGCGGCGACGCGCTTGCCTTCTCTGTCTACATCTCGGCGCTTGCTGCCTTCACGCTCCCGACTCGGCAAGCCCTGCCTTGCGTAGCCGCGATGGCCGGCGTTGTTCTGTTGCTGCCGTTGTCGATCTCTGGCTGGGAACACCAGGAGGGATTGGCATTTCAAGTCGGTGTCTCCGGGTTCGCGGCGTGGGGCGTCAGTCAGATCATCGTGCGAAATCGGGGCCTCGCCGCTGCGCGAGAACAACTCGCGGTGCTGGCTGTCGCGGAGGAACGGCTACGGGTCGGCAGGGACGTGCACGACATTCTCGGGCATTCGCTGACGGTGATCACCATCAAAACCGAGCTTGCGCAACGACTTATCGACGTCGACGTGGTCCGCGCAAAGGCAGAACTTGCCGACATCGAGGAGCTCGCACGCGAGGCGCTCGCCGGTGTTCGCGACACCGTCGGAGGCTTGCGTGAAGTCTCGCTCGACGGCGAGCTGGCAAACGCCAGGACTGCCCTTTCGGCTGCAGGCATCGTGCCCGAGCTGCCGAGCATCCTTCCGCCGATGGACAGAACGCGTGCCGAACTGTTCGGCTGGATCGTTGGTGAGGCTGTGACGAACGTCGTCAGACACAGTGACGCTCGACGATGCGAGATCACGGTCGCGTCCGATTCGATCGACGTCAGCGACGACGGACGTGGGGTCGGCAACGGCGGGGTCGGCAACGGCACCGAGGGGACAGGATTGGTCGGGTTGCGAGAGCGTGTGGCTGCGGCCGGTGGTTCGTTGCGGCTGGGGTCGGACCGCGGTGGTCGCGGGTTTCACCTCGCCGTCACGTTCCCGCCGATTATCGAAAAGGGGACCGAATGACCGAGCCGATCCGGATTTTGCTCGCCGACGATCAAGCCTTGGTGCGGGGAGCATTGGCGGCTCTGTTCGAGCTCGAGTCCGATCTGAACGTCGTCGCCGAAGTAGGTAGGGGAGACGAAGTTCTCGACGCGGTGGCCGCAGCGCAGCCCGACGTCGCCCTGCTGGACGTGGAAATGCCCGGCCTGGACGGTATTTCGGTCGCTGCCGAGCTGCACCGGAGTCATCCGGACATCAAAATTCTGATGGTGACCACCTTCGGCAGGCCGGGCTACCTGCGCAGGGCCATCGACGCGGGCGCGAACGGGTTCGTAGTCAAGGACACTCCCGCCCGTCAGCTCGCGGATGCCGTGCGGCGAGTGCACATGGGTTTGCGCGTGATCGACCCGGCGTTGGCTACGGAGACGCTGACATCTGGAACTTCGCCGCTGACGGCACGCGAACGCGAGGTGCTCGCGGCTGCAGCGGGCGGTGCGAGTGCCGCAGCGATCGCGCGCACGCTGCATCTGTCGGAGGGAACGGTCCGCAATCACCTCTCGTCTGCGATCGGAAAAACCGGAACATCGAATCGAGCCGAAGCAACCAGAGAGGCCGAGCGACTCGGCTGGTTGTGAGTCCAGGACACGCGCTGTGGACGTGCTACGGCAGGCGATGGGCGTCGACTGGCAAACTTGAGGTGTGAATCCGGCATCAGTGCGTTACGACCCGCCATACGACGACGAGCCCGAGCGGCCCGGCGTCGGTCGTGCGATCGGTCGTTGGATTCGCCGGATCATCGTCGGAACCGTGCTGATCGGCATGGTCGTCGTTCTCGGCACCGCCGTCCGGGTCTGGCAGGTAGCGCGAATCAGCGACGAGACGCATGCCGACGCCATCGTCGTTCTCGGTGCGGCCCAGTACTCGGGCACGCCGTCGTCGGTGTTCGAAGCACGGCTCGAGCAGGCCTTCAAGCTGTACGAACGTGGTGTTGCGCCAACGGTCATCACAGTCGGCGGCAAGCAGGAAGGCGACCTGTTCACCGAGGCCGCGTCGGGCAAGGCGTACCTGGCCGAGCGCGGCGTACCCGAGAACAACATCGTCGCCGTCGAGGAAGGGTCGGACACACTCCGCAGCATCGAGGCCGTTGCCGACACGATGAAGGAGCGCGGGATGTCGTCGGTTGTGCTCGTCAGCGATCCCTGGCACTCGTTGCGGACGCGAACGATGGCACGTGACGACGGTCTCGATGCGACGACCGCACCGACTCGACAGGGGCCGGCGGTGTTCACCCGCGAGTCGCAGGCGCACGGCATCCTGCGGGAGACCGGCGCGTTGCTCTGGTATCAGTTGACGCACTTCTCCGCCGACTTCAAGTACACGGCCGGACAGTGACTCAGAAGTACTCCGCGCACGATCGGGAGCGGCTCGTCGCGGAAGCTCCCAAGTCGGCCGGTGTACCGGACAGCAATTCTGCGCACCGCAGCGATTTTTCGCGCGACCGCGCTCGAGTTCTGCACTCCGCGGCGTTGCGTCGGCTTGCCGACAAGACGCAGGTGATGGGCCCGCGCGAGGGGGACACCCCGCGCACCCGTTTGACCCACTCGCTCGAGGTCGCCCAGATCGGTCGGGGAATTGCCGACGGGCTCGGCTGCGACCCCGATCTCGCCGATCTCGCGGGTCTGGCACACGACATCGGCCATCCGCCGTACGGGCACAACGGCGAGCACGCACTCGACGAGTTCGCAGATGCCTACGGCGGCTTCGAGGGCAACGCGCAAAACTTGCGGATCCTCACTCGGCTCGAACCGAAAGTGCTTGCCGCAGATGGCGACAGTGTCGGCCTCAACCTCACCCGTGCTGCTCTGGATGCGACGACGAAGTATCCGTGGGGGAGACCTGGGTCGGGCGCGAAGTTCGGTGCCTACGACGTCGACCTGGAGCGTCTCGCGTGGGTTCGCGAGGGTGCACCGGAGCGGCGACAATGCCTCGAATCGCAGGTCATGGACTGGGCCGACGATGTCGCCTACTCGGTGCACGATGTCGAGGACGGTGTGATCGCCGGACGAATCGACCTGCGCGCCCTTGCGGATCCGAGCGAGCAGCGAGCGTTGGCCGATCTCGGTGTCCTGCAACACACCTCACTCGTCGCCGACGACTTTGTCCAAGCGGCCCAACGACTCTCGATTATGTCGGTTGTGACGGACGTCTTCGACTACGACGGTGGGATCACCAGTTCCGTTGCGCTGAAACGGTTGACGAGTGAGCTGGTCGGGCGGTTCGCCTCCGCGGCGGTCAGCAGCACGCGTCGCGTCGCCGGCGACCGACCGTTGACCCGCTATGCGGCCGACCTCGTCGTGCCACCCGTCGTCGCTGCTGAGGTTGCCGTCCTGAAGACGGTCGCCCTGCGGTACGTCATGTCCGATCCGGGTCACCAGGTGCGACAAGCGTTGCAGCGCGAGCAGATTCATCAGGTCGCGCACGGGTTGCTCCGCTCCGCCCCCGACGGACTCGATCCGATACTGCTGCCGTCGTGGGAGAACGCTGCCGACGACCACGCTCGAATTCGCGTGATCGTCGACCAGATTGCGTCCTACACCGAAAGCCGACTCGAACGAATCGCCGCCGGTCCGACGGCAGCGTCGACGTCGAGCTTCGGCCAAGCGCCGGCATACTCCGTGGACCCGACCTCTCGACGAGGATAATTCCCCGTCGAGCACAGGCACTAGACTGCTCCAATGGCCGGACGAATCCCAGATCGCGACATTGCGACGATTCGTGAGCGCAACCATATCGAGGACGTCGTCGGCGAATATGTGTCGCTGAAACGGGCCGGTGGGGACTCGATGAAGGGGTTGTGTCCCTTCCACGACGAGAAGTCGCCGTCGTTCCATGTGCGGCCGAACCACGGGCACTATCACTGCTTCGGATGCGGCGAGGGCGGCGACGTCTACTCGTTCCTGCAGAAGATCGAACACATCAGCTTCATCGAGGCCGTCGAGCAACTCGCGGACAAGATCGGCTACACCATCTCCTACGAGGGTGGCGGCACGTCGGTCCAGCGCGATCGGGGGACCCGGTCGCGGTTGGTCGCGGCAAATCTCGCCGCCCAGGAGTTCTATGCGGCCAGGCTGGCGCAGCCCGACGCCGAAGCTGCTCGAAAGTACTTGACGGAGCGCAACTTCGACGCAACAGTCGCGGCGCAATTCGGTTGCGGTTACGCGCCGGACGGTTGGGACACGCTTACGAAGCACTTGCAGAACAAGGGCTTCGAGTTCAAAGAGCTCGAAGCGGCAGGGTTGTCGCGGCAGGGCAAGCGCGGCCCGATCGATCGATTCCACCGCAGGCTCTTGTGGCCGATCCGCAATTTGAGTGGCGACATCATCGGCTTCGGCGCACGCAAACTGTTCGACGACGACACGATGCCCGGCAAGTACATCAACACCCCGGAAACGGTGCTGTACAAGAAGTCTCAGGTGTTGTTCGGGTTGGATCTGGCCAAACGCGACATCGCCAAGGGTCATCAGGCGGTCGTCGTAGAGGGCTACACGGACGTGATGGCGATGCACGTTGCCGGTGTCAAAACCGCCGTCGCAGCGTGCGGTACTGCGTTCGGCGACGAGCATCTGGCCCTGTTGCGCAGATTGCTGATGGACGACAGCTACTTTCGCGGCGAGATCATCTACACCTTCGACGGCGACGCAGCGGGTCAGGCAGCGGCGCTGAAAGCCTTCGAGGGCGATCAGCAGATGGCGGGCAAGACCTACGTCGCTGTTGCGCCCGACGGTCAGGATCCGTGCGAACTGCGGCAGCGGTCGGGGGATGCGGCGGTCCGCGATCTGGTCGCACGGCGGACGCCGATGTTCAAGTTCGCCATCAAGGCAGCACTGTCCGATCACGACCTCGACACCGGTGAAGGTCGCGTCGACGCGCTGCGCCGCACGGTGCCGATGGTTGCGCAGATCAAGGACAAGGCGCTGCGCGACGATTATGCGCGTCAACTCGCCGGCTGGGTCGGCTACGACGACATCCCCGCTGTCATCAAGCGGGTCCGCGAAGAAGCGATGAAGACGCAGCCGAGGGAGTCCACGCAGCCGCGCCGACGCCCCGCCGCGCAAGCGACGGCGCCCGATGCAACGGTCGGCGCCCCGCGGCCGTCGCCCTCGGATCCGATGCTGCGTCCGCAACGCAATGTGCTGAAGGCGGCACTGCAGTACCCAGCGATCGCGGGAACGGTGTTCGATTCGCTGCCCTCCGAATCATTCACGCACGCAGGCTATGTGGCAGTGCGAAAGGCCATCGCGGACGCCGGAGGAGCAAGCTCGGGGCTTGGTGGCGGCGACTGGGTGAGCGCGGTCGCAGACGAGACGCAGGACCTCACGATGCGGTCGCTGGTGATGGAACTCGCCGTAGAGCCCCTTCCTGCCGAAGAGGACACGGTCCCGCGCTACATCACCGGTGTGCTGGCACGACTGCAAGAGGTGTGGGTCGGACGCCAGGTTGCGGAATTGAAGTCGAAGTTGCAACGCATCTCACCGGCAGACGATCCAGACGAGTATCACGCACTGTTCGGTGATCTTGTTGCGCTCGAACAGTATCGGCGCAGTCTGCTCGAACAGGCGATGGGTAACTCGGACGAAGATTTCGCGGCAGGCTGAGCGTCAGCGGTCGTTTGCCGCGCGCCTCAGTTGCTCGTGCGTCACGAAAACCGTCGTCTCCTCGTCGAGGGGTACGAGCGGCTCGAGCTTCGGCTGTGTGTTGAGCGAATCGGACAACTTCTGCCGACCGACGGCGACAACCTTCTTGGTTGCAGGACTCGCCGCGACAGCTCGCGCTGCCTTGCTGATCTGCTCGTAGCGGCCACGACCCGCCTTCGTTCCGAGCACATACCCCGCCGCGACACCGACGACCAGTCCGATCATTCCTGGGATCCTCCCGTTGAAAGCCTCTTCCATCCTGCCTGACGCGAGCAGCACGTGTCGATCCGACCGGCGTGGGGTTGCTTGGCAGTGGGCGTTGGCCAGCGAATTTGGGCCGACCCGAGGCGATACGCTAGAGTCACTCCTCGGCCCAGCCGGTCACGGACGGGTCGCACGAAGTAATCCCCTATAGCTCAATTGGCAGAGCAGCCGACTGTTAATCGGCAGGTTTCTGGTTCGAGTCCAGATGGGGGAGCAATAACGATGATAGACCGCCTACCAGCAGAGATTCAGGTGGTGGGCTGCTTTTTGGGCAGTGACGGGCCGCGCGTCGTAGCGAGAGAACTGGCCTGGCTCACCTGGAAGCGGCACCATTTCGACTGCGGATTGCCGCGTTGATATTGGTGACACCGACTACCTTACCCACGACCTCCCAGTCGTCGTCCGACTCAAGGCGAGGAACGAAACCGCCTACGATCTCGGTGAACTCGGCGTTCGACACCGTATTGGATCGAGTGTTGAGTTCCCATGCGTCACGCAGCAGGACGGCTACGGGCGACAGCCTCAATTCAGGATTTCGGCGACGGCGCGGCTTCAGACGATCCAGAATGTATGCCCGCGCCGGATAGAGCGGTTCAATTGCTTCGATGTCGGCACCTGCTGTGATCTGACTGAGCTTTTGTCGCGCAAAGTCCGCTTCAAGAAAGCACAGCTTCCGAACGACCCTGCTGATGGCCCACATCATCGCGGCCCAGGCGAACCACGACAGCCCATGCAAAACAGAATTTGGTTGGAAACCTGGCCAGCTTATGACCAAATAGATCGCGGCGTTCACACCTAACGTCGCCATTGCGGACATAAACCCGCGCCGGTCAGGGTATTTGCGCCGCGCCGCGTCCCAAGCGATCATGTCTCGAGCTTGTGCCAGCAACTCGTCCTTCACCCGGGATTCAAGGCCGGGGGTCTCGGCGTGGTCGATGAGCATCGATGCCTGCTTGCCGCGTCGGTCGGCTATGCGACTTCGCATAAGGGGTGCAGCAATGGCGAGCGTGGAAGTTGTGACGGCAGCAAAGATAACTGCCATCGACTGAACAGATGTTAAGAGTCCCATAGGCCCTGGAGGGTATTCGCCCCTACCGACAAACTCCGACCAGCGGAACCCGAACGCAATCCCCGCATCTGAGTACTCGGCTCGATGTTCAGGTATCGATTGACGTCACCCGCCGGATCCTGGTAGCGGTAATTGGGTTCGGGCGATCAACCGCCGGACCATGACGCCGTCGTTTTCGCAGATTGTTGGACAGTTTCGCTCGACCACTGTGAAAGGCCCGTCGTTGGACGGTCCTGAATGACGGACGAAGAACCACTGAGTATCCGCAGCTGCGGGTCTATTCGCGCACGGGTGTGTCGGCCGATACGTTCGAACGCAACACACTGCAAACCCGAACAAGGGCATCATTGATGCGGCTCTCGACCAGAAATCAGCTTTCCGGCGTCATCACCGAGGTGTTACTCGGCAGCGTTATGGCGACGGTGAAGGTCAAACTCGACGGCGGCGAGCAGACGGTGACGTCGTCGATCACCAAGGAAGCGGCTGTCGATCTCGGTCTCGACGTCGGGCAGCAGGCAACGGTGTTGATCAAGTCGACCGAGGTCACTATCGGCGTCGAATAGCTCTGCCGCGCGGCGCTACTCGGCCGCGGCGCGGTACCGGTCGATGAGTTCTTCGTAAATCCGCCGATGCCTCTGCCGCAGTCGATGGGATGAATCTCGAGGATTCTCCGGCAATGTCGGCCAAATCGGTCGAGTCTTCACGTTCATCGGTCTGTCCCGGATCCGGTGTTGAGCGGACAGTCTCGGTTCAGTGATTGTCTCGTCATGGTGTGCACGTGGTGTCATGCTTTGGAGCACGGGGTTTCGGGAGCTTCTGCGTCGGGTGGGGATTGATTCGCGTTTGCGGGTGGCGATGTTGCTGTTCGGGTTTGTTTGGCTGGCGGTGGCTGTTGTCGGGGTTGTATTTGTTGGTAACGGTCGGTGGTTGTTGTGGTGGTACTTGGTATTGGTGATTGCGGCGTTGGCGCTCGCACCGTTCGAGCTTCGGCGGTTGTTGCGTGACCCTCGTGGCTGGTTGCCCCTCCTTCGTCCGAACAAAGGGTTCGGGCCGGGGAGAAGTAGCCGAAACCCTGATCAGCCATGATCAGCGCGGAAACGCCGGCTTGAGGTCGAGCAGTTCTTCGTAAAATCCACCGATTCCTCTGTCGCGGTCGACGAGGTGGATCTCGAGAATCCAGTGGCACTGTCGGCCCGATCGGTCGAGGCGGCGCATCGGCTGATCGCTGCCCGGCGCGATGTAGGACCCGATCTCTTCGCCTGCGATCTTCTCGTGTGGAAACTCCCCGACGAGATGTCCGGAGTGCGATCCACCGAACTCCCAGCCTGCCGCGGTCGCTAGGGCGGTGGTGTGGGCGTACAACTCCTCTCCGGTCACGTCGGGGTGAGCTTCGAAGAATGCCCTGCCCGCATCGAAGATCACCGGGAGGTCGTCGCGCAGTCGTAGCTTCGTCGGGTCGTCACCGAGCACGTAGGTCCGTCCGAAGTCGGCTTCCCAACCTTCGAACAGTGGCCCGAAGTCGCAGAACGCGATGTCGTCAGCAGCGATTTCGCGATCGGGCGGATTCTGCCGGTAGGGCTGCAGTGTGTTGATGCCACTGCGCACGATCCGTTTGTGCCAAAACTTTGCGACGCCGAACATTTCGGCTGCAAGGTCGCGGATCTCGTCGCTCACCTGCTTCTCTCGAACGCCGGCCCGGATCAGCCCTCGTTCATTGATCGCATCGAACAATTCGATGGCCTTGGACTGTGCGTCGAGCAGTTTCGCGACGCGGACCAGCTCGTCCTCGATGATGTCGGCCATGTCCCGAATCTAGCAACGGCCAGCATTTGCCGCCGACCGGTCAGGAACCGTAAACAGGCGTCCCCGCGGGGACGTGCCTCGCGGATTCAAGGTGCCGCTGACATCGTTGGACGGCGTCAAGGTGCCCCTCACGCCGCAGATTGGCGACGCTCGATCCTGGGTAGCTTGGACCTATGACGCAAACAGCAGTGACGACCGTCGACGCAGGCAAACGCGCCGTTTCCCGGCGAGCGCTTGTGCACGCGCCAGTAGCGGAGGTCTTCGCGCTGGTCGCCGACCCGCACCGCCACCACGAGCTCGATGGCTCCGGCACCGTGCGGGACACCCCGGTGAACGGTCCGCACAAGCTGAGCAAGGATGCGAAATTCACCGTCGGGATGAAGCAGTACGGCGTCCCGTACAAGATCACCTCGACCGTCACCGGATACGAAGAGAACAAGCTCATCGAGTGGAAGCACCCTTTGGGCCACTACTGGCGCTGGGAGTTCGCCGAAACCCAGCCCGGCGTCACCCAGGTGACCGAGACGTTCGACTACACGCCGCACAAAGCGCCGTTTATGTTGGAGCTGTTCGGCTTTCCAAAGAAGAATGGAGAGGGCATCACGTCGACGCTGCAGGAACTAGTTGCTCGTTTCGGCTAGTCTTCGCGCGCACCAGCGGGTAACACGCCAGCCCCAACAGCGCGGCGCTGAAATGCCCGACCTCGGTGAAAGTGATGTGACCTATCAGCGGGCGGATCACGACGACGAGGACGCCTGCCAGATATAGGTATCGCCACGGCGACGGGATCCGATACGTCAGGACCGCAGCGATTCCCGCGAGCGCGTAACTGACGCCGACGTCGAGTGTGTTCACGCGATCCGCAGGTGCGTGCCCGTTCTCGATCGCCCAGTAGAGCACCCCTTCGCTGATGTACGTCGCTCCCACATGCGCGATCACGACGACACCGAACCAGCGCACCGTTCCCAGCCAGCGTTCGGCGGGCACGTGGAAGATGTTGTACAGCAGGAAGTATTCGATCCAGCTGCCGCCGTCGAGCCAGAACGAGCTCGAGATCAGCACGCGCACAGGGTCTTCGGACAGATGGTGCAGATTGGTCGACCGATTGCCGAGCACTCGGTCGAGGACATGCGGCGAGAGTTCGGCGGCGACGTGCGCGGTGTAGAGCAGGACGGCGAGCCAGATGAACGTCGCCGGGGCGCTGCGCACATACGCCCAGACCTCGCGGAGGACGCGCCACCAGAGTGGGCGCGAGGCGACCTGACCGACCATCGCAAAACCTCGATTCGATTGCCCAGATTCGGCCCACGTATTCAGCGCTACCAGCATTACACTGCTAAGCGCCGCGACGCCCGATGCGAAATGCCGAGGTCCCATATGTCTCATCCGAATCGCTTTGCTCCAGCGCGCGTGCGTGCCTTCGTCGGGTTGGTGGCCGTTGCATTTGCGGTTGCGGCGTGTGGATCCGACAGCGCCGACGACGCTGCAGCGACCAGTACGGCGGCGGCTGCGACGTCGGCGAAGTCCAAGGTCGTCTTCGATCAAGCGTTCCAGGACAAGTTCGACAAGATCTTGAACGACCAGTTCGCCGCATCCGGGTTGCCGGGAGTGGTGGTGTCGATGACGATCGGCGACCAAAAATGGGTGAAGTCGCTAGGCGTCGGTAACCTCGAGAAGAAGACGCCGATCCTTCCCGACGACAACTTCCGGATCGCCAGTATCACCAAGACCTTCACCGCCACAGCGATTTTGCAACTCGTCGACGAGAAGAAGCTCTCCTTGGACGACACGCTGGAGCCATTCGTCGCAGGCATCCCGAACGGCGACAAGATCACGATCCGCAACTTGCTCGGTATGCAGTCCGGCATCTACGACTTCACTGCCGACGACGCATTCGAGAAGGAGTTCGGCGAGAATCCCACGCTCGCGTGGACCCCGCAGCAGGCGGTCGACATCATGAAGCAGCGTCCGGCCGACTTCGAGCCGGGAACCAAAACGGTCTACTGCGACAGCAACTACATCCTGCTCGGCCTGATCCTGGAGAAGGTCACCGGCAAGACAGCGGCCGAGGTCATCAACGAACAGGTCGTCGCCAAGCTGCCAGGGCTGGCCAATACCAACTTCCCGACCGGCGTCACAGTTACGGACCCACATCCGA
This sequence comes from Antrihabitans spumae, assembly GCF_043944905.1. Taxonomy (NCBI): domain Bacteria; kingdom Bacillati; phylum Actinomycetota; class Actinomycetes; order Mycobacteriales; family Nocardiaceae; genus Antrihabitans; species Antrihabitans spumae. Next base: position 144,468 of record NZ_JBIMSN010000026.1, on the reverse strand, counting down.
CGGCGTACACACCCGATCCCGCCGACCCAAGCAAGCCGCAATTGATCGTCGACGACGTCAACCCGCAGGTGGGTTGGACGGCCGGTGCGATGACCTCGACTCTGGACGATCTCGAAGCCTGGGGACGTGAGCTCACGGACGAGACCCTGCTGTCACCGGAATTGAAGCGGGAACGCTTGCAGAGCAACAGGATCGACGGTGCACCGATCAATCTCGGCTACGGCCTCGGTGTGATGACCATCAACGACCTCGTCGGGCACAACGGCGCGATCCTCGGTTATTCGTCGATCGTGCTACGCCTACCCAATGAGGACGCGACGTTCGTTGCGCTTGGCAACTCGTCGACCAACTCCAGCACAGCGACCACCGAGATCGTGCTCTCGCTCATCCAGGCGCTGTACCCGGATCAGATCAAGTAGGCGTTCAGGACGCTCGCTTCTGGAATGCGACGATCTCGTCGGGGCGTCCGGTCCGGATCTTGTCGACCCAGGCTGGATCGGCCAGCAACGCGCGGCCGAGTGCGACAACATCGAATTCGCCACGCTCGAACTGCTCGCGCAGGATTTCCAGGCGTCGCCAACTCGACTCGGCGATCGGAGAGTCCTCGGACTGGAACACCGAGTCCACCCCTACCGACCCGACCGTGATCACCGGACGCCCGGTCACCTTCTTGGTCCAGCCTGCGAGTCCTGTTGGGTCCGAAGCTGATCCGCTGTCGAAGCCGGGAACCCAGTGGCGTCGCGTCGAGGAGTGGAAGACGTCGACCCCGGCGGTGACGAGGGGAGTGAGCAGAGCCTCGAGTTCGGTTGGGCTCTCGGCGACCTGCGCGTCGTAATTGCCCGCCTTCCACTGCGAGTAGCGGTAGACGATGGCGAAGTCGGGACCAACCGCGTCACGTACAGCGGCTACGACTTCGGCTGGCAGCGTCGCTCGTTCGCCGATGGTGCCGCCGAAGCGATCGCTGCGCTTGTTGGTCCGTTCCCAGAAGAATTCGTCGAGCAGATAGCCGTGCGCGCCGTGCAGTTCGACGCCGTCGAAGCCGAGTTCCTGTGCCAGCTTTGCAGATTCGGCGAAGCCGGCAATGACGCGATCGATGTCGTCGATCGTCAGTTCGGCACCGAGTTCTTTGCCGAACAGGTCGATCGCGGACGGGCTCACGGTTGGTACGTGTGCGTCGAAGTCGGGCGTCTCGCCGCGAGCAACGCCGGTGTGCCAGAGCTGCGGGATGATCGAGGTGCCTTCGGCATGGACGGCGTCGACTATCGCCGACCAGCCTGCCGCGCTCTGCTCACCGTAGAAGCGCGGCACGTCGGTGCGCGGACCTGCGGCGGGGGCATTGATGTAGGTGCCTTCGGTGATGATCAGACCCACACCACCTGCAGCGCGCGATCGATAGTGCTCGACGTTCTCCGCGTTCGGAATGCCGCCGGGGGACTTGGCTCGTGTCATCGGTGCCATCGCGAATCGGTTCCGCACGCGCAGCGAGGACGCTGTGAACGGTGTGAAGAGTGGATCGAGACTCGGGGCGACCGATGACATGCGGCAACTCGCTTTCTGGTTGATCGCGTTGTTTTGCGCGGTAGTTCGCGCAACCAGCCGGCGCGCCACGATGTTCCCGTTGCCTGGATGTGCTTCCGCGTTCGCGCAGGAAGACCTAATCTGGTGTGAGCTGAGTCACAACAATTGGAGGCTGGCTATGCGCATATCCGACGTGTTGCGAAGCAAGGGCGCGGCGGTGGCGACGGTGGAACCAGGAACGTCTGTCAGCGACCTTTTACGTCGCATGGCCGACCGGAATGTCGGCGCGATGGTGGTCGTCGGTCCGGACGGAATGGTGGGGATCGTGTCCGAGCGTGACGTCGTCCGCAAGCTGAATCAGCACGGACCGAACCTGCTCGGCATGCCGGTGTCCGCGATCATGACGACGACGGTCGCCAGCTGCGGACCCGAGGATTCGGTCGACCACCTGTCCGCCCTGATGACGGAACGACGAATTCGCCACGTGCCGGTGCTTGTCGACGGTGCACTTGTCGGCATCGTCAGCATCGGCGACGTGGTGAAGATCCGCATGGAGGAACTGGAACTGAATCGAGAACAGTTGCAGGCCTACATCTCTCAGGGCTGACCGGCGCCTTACGCGTTGTCGTACGCGTCCTGTAGGCCCTGCACCTCGATCTTGCGCATCGTCTGCATTGCGGCTGCGACCGCACCTGCTTTCGCCGGGTTCGGGTCCGACATCAACTGCTGTAGCGCGGTGGGAATGATCTGCCACGACAGGCCGTAGCGATCCTTGAGCCACCCGCACGGTCCGTCTTCGCCGCCGTCGGTGAGGGCGGTCCACAGTCGGTCGACCTCGTCCTGACCTTCGACGCTGACGAAGATCGACGCCGCTTCGCTGAACTTGTGCGCGGGTCCGCCGTTGAGGCCGGTGAACTGCTGTCCGTCGAGTTCGAAGGTCACCAGGAAGGCGTTGCCGTCGGGTCCGCGAGCGACGTCGTTGACCTTGGAATTCGGAACGAGAGTTGTATAGAACTCTGCGGCTTCCTCTGCGCTGTTTTCGAACCAGAGGAACGTTGAAACTGTCGACATTGTGAGCTCCGTTCACGTGGTGTGTTGTTCGTTCGGCAATGGGTCGGAGTTGGCTGTCGATTCTCGACATCGCAATCGAGTGCATTGTTGTACATGCCGAAACGGGTGTCTCGACCTGCAAAGCTATGCGCTGGACGACGCGGCAGGGCGAGTACGGTTACCGCTGATGAGCCGATCGTGGGTGGTGTGGACGACGGGCGTCGTCGCGTACGTTGCGGCGGTCCTGCAGCGGACGACCTTCGGTGTATCCGGGCTCGACGCCGCCGAACGATTCGACGTGACGCCGACCGTCCTGTCGGGGTTCGTCGTCCTGCAGATCATCGTCTACGCAGGCATGCAGATTCCGGCCGGTGTGCTGCTGGACCGCGTCGGTGCCCGGACGATGATCGCCGTCGGAGCTGCGACGATGGCTGCCGGTCAGTTTTTGCTGGCGTTCACGGAGTTGCTGCCTCTTGCGTTCGTCGCTCGGGTCCTCGTCGGCGCCGGTGACGCGTTCACCTTCATCTCCGTGCTTCGACTTGTGCCGCAATGGTTCGCGCCGCGTCGCGTGCCGGTGGTGTCGCAGTTGACGGGCATTCTCGGCCAGCTCGGTCAGGTGCTGTCGGCTGTGCCGTTCGTCGCGATACTCGGCGCGACGGGGTGGCAGACGGCCTACGGCGTCGTTGCGACGACCGGACTTCTCGTCTGTGTGCTCGGCCTGGCCGTGATCCGAAATACGCCGCCGGGGACGACGCTGACGACGAATCCGATGGGCGTCCGCGAGGTCGGGCGCCAACTGCGCCTGGTCTGGATGCGGCCAGGCACTCGGCTCGGATTCTTCACCCACATGGGTACGCAGTTCTCCATCACGACGTTCGCGTTGATGTGGGGTGTGCCGTATCTGGTTTCCGCGCAGGGGCTTTCGAGGCAAGCAGCTGGTGCGATGTTGACAGTGTCCGTCGCATCCGCCGTCGCTGCCGGCCCGATCCTCGGCGTCCTGACCGGTCGCTATCCGATGCGACGGTCCTGGCTGGTGCTCGCGATCATCATCAGCAACGTCGTCGTGTGGACCGTCGTCCTGGCACGGTCGGAACCGTCACCGTTGTGGCTTTTATGTCTGCTTGTCATCGTCATCTCGGTCGGCGGTCCGGGCTCGATGATCGGCTTCGACTACGCGCGGACGTCGAATCCCGGCAGCAGCCTGGGAACTGCGCAGGGCATGGTCAACATCGGCGGCTTCCTTGCAACGTTGATCGTCATCGAGGTCATGGGCGTGATCCTCGATCGCCGGGGCGGCTACAGCTTCGATTCGTTCCGCGTCGCCTGGCTGTCGCTGTATCCCGTGTGGGCCCTCGCGATCGTCGGCGTGCTGATCACGCGCAACAAAGCGCGCAAGAAGCTCGCCGACGAGGAGGGTGTGCACGTGAAGCCGCTCCGCGAAGTTGTGGAGCGAATTCGCCGTTAGGTTCGCGGGTCGGGCTGAACGTCGGCTCGGTAGCGTACGTCCCAGAGCCACACGTCGTCGACCTGGCGACCCGGATCGCCGAGTATCTGCGTCACGGTTGCTTTGAGCGCTTCCTGGTTCTTCTCCTCGGGCAGTACGAGAATCTCGGCGTGCCAGAAGCGCAGGTCGGCGATGGCAGCAGCACGGGTCTTGTCGTCGATGATCGGCACTCGGCCGGTCTTCTGCACCTGTGAAAGCAAACGCGCTGTCGGGCGCTCGACGGGGCCGTAGATGCCGGTCTTGTCATCGGTTCCCGGTCCGAGGAAGTACCCGCCGGGTACGGCGAACCCGAAGTCGCTTTCGGACTGCCAGCGCAGGGCAGCGGCGTCCTGTGCCTTCGGAAGCGGAACGGTGACGATCGAGCCGTGGCCCGCATAGTTCTGCCAGGTGCCGTCGGTGAAGAATTCGGGTGTGGCCGGGCGCTCGACGACAGGTAGCGGGGTCGGGGTGAGGGGGAGCAGTGCCACTGCCAAGCCGACCAACCACGGCACCGACGACGCACGTCGACGCAGTGCTCGCTCGGTTCCGAGGGCCAGCAGAATTCCGATGAGGGGGAGTGCAGCCATCGCGAATCGCGTCTCGAGCAACGACTCGAACAGCGGCAACTTGCCGATCAGGTGCCACGGCATCGGGATCCCGGTGCCGACCCACCCGACGGTGATCTCCGGACCCATCGACAGGATCAGGACACCCGCCATCGTGATCGACGCGGAGCGTGCGATGCGGTTTCGCCACAGCCAGATCGACGCGAAACCGACGAATGCGAGTAGCGGCCAGCCGAAGTAGGCGTTCTCTTCGGTCGGGTTGATCGCGACGTCTTGCCCGTGCGGCCAGAGGATGCCGCCGATCGACTGCGACGGGAACTGGAACAGGGACAACGAGTCGTTGCCGGTCTTGTCGTGGCTGAGCAGGTGATAGCTCTGGGGTCCGAAGAACTGCCACCACAGCGGGATTGCTGTGATTGCAACTGCGATCGCGACGGCGAGGCCGAAAGCTTTGCGGGCGTTGCGTACCGCGGGCATGAACTCGTCGCGGCGCTGAAAGTAGTAGACAACAGCGAAGATTCCGAAGGCGATCGCGAAGATGAGAAGAGGTTCTTCGCCGAGCCCGATCTGCAGTGTCACCATCAGACCGAGCACGATGCCGTCACGAATCCATTTGCCGCTGTGCGTGAGCCGAATCATCTGCAGTACGAGCAAGGGGAGGACGAAGAGGCACACGAAGTTGGGGTGCGCGTTGGCGTGGGAGATCATCGACGGCGCGAAACCGCAGAAGAGGCCGCCGATCGCCGCCGCGGTGCGTGACTCGACGAGGTGACGCGAGAACACCCAGTACCACGCGAGAGCGGTGCCGAAGAGGCCGGCCGTCAACGCCAACACGTAGGTGACGGTGGGGCCGAACATAAGCGTCACGGGTGCCAGCGGGATGCTGACGCCGAACATCGCCGTGTTCGCCATCAAGTTCACGCCGAGTGGAAAGTTCTGCAGGTCCGTGCCCAGGGGGCTCTCGAAGTTCGACAGCGAATGCGCGGCGACGGCGAAGAACCACTCCCACATCGTCTGGTCCTGGCCACTCTTCGAGAGATAGCCGTTGCCGAGATTGCGCCACTGGTGATTGAGAACGAAGACTGCCAACCCGAGAAAGGCGAGTGCTACAGCGGAGTCGGTGCGAGACCAATTGTCGCGGAGCCTCTCGACCCACCGACGCTTCGTGCCACCAGGTGTTGATCCGGATCGTCGCTCCAGAATCGGTTCGGCGGTCGTGGTCAACACTGGCATCAAAAGGCATCCATCTCTGTCGAGGTTGGTCGTCGGGCAAGTGGCCCAGAGTACCTACTCGAACTGAGGAATGTCTGTGACCTGCGACGCAGTGCATCGCACAGCAAACTCCGACCATCTGTTGGGAAAAGAGATTCCCAAAATGTGGTTTTGCCAAACCGTGAGTCGACGTCAGACAGTTGGCTTCAGCGCCACAACCGCGATCGGGCGGCTCGTTTTCTTCTGATACTCGGCGTACTGACCGCGGTTGATCTTGTTCATTCTCGCCCACATCCGGTCGTAGCCGTCGTCGCCGGGCAGGACCGAGCGTGCGACGACGTTGTGCCTGGTCCGGCCGACCTGAGCGACGACGTTGGGGTCGGCATTGAGGTTGTGCCACCACGCAGGTGGGCGAGGCGATCCACCCTTCGACGCGACGACGAGGAACTCGTCACCGTCTTTGCCATAGGTGAGTGCCGAGGTCCGCGGTTCGCCCGACTTGCGACCCACGGTGTGCAGCAGCAGTGTCGGCATGCCGAACAGCAGCCGATGACCGAGGAAGCCGCCACTGCGTTCGTAGATCTCCTGATGAACCTTGAGCATGGTCACGAACAGATCGGGCATGACTACCTTCCATCGGCGGACATCGGCGTTCGATCAACCCTATGACGACTGCAGTTGTCTCACCTGGTTCGTGGTCGAGGTCCGTTGGTCGGTACCATCGCAACGCCCGCTCACGCGGGTTTGGGGCGGTAGCTCAGTCGGTTAGAGCCGTGGACTCATAATCCATTGGTCGCGGGTTCGAGCCCCGCCCGCCCCACGGCGACCACCAGGCTGTGCTGCACGGGCTGCTTCACACATGGTCTGGGTGCGGAACTGCAACGACCTGCAGTCCAGTGATCTCGTCGAAGTCTTTGGGGTTGCACGTGTACAACGGCAAGCCCTGGGCGATTGCGGTGGCGGCGATGAGGGCGTCGTAGGCGCGGGCCGCTGGTTTGCGTCCGGCCGCTCGCAAGCTGGCGGCCACCGCCCCGAACGCTCGGGCGGCGGGTGCATCGAAGGGTAGCGGACGAAAGTCGGATTCAGCTTGTTGCAGATGTGCTTGGCGCGCAACTCGATCCTGCTCGGTTGCCGCGACCAGCGGGCCGACCGACAGCTCGGCAAGGGTGATCGCGCTGATCACAGGCTCTTCGGGCAGCGTCGAGGCATCGGTGATGCGGCCGAGCAGGATCACCGTGGAGGTGTCGAGCAGACCTCGTCCGTCCTCGCTCATAGCGACGCGTCCACAGCGGCGTCCAGATCTGCCTTGAGCTGTTCAGGGTTGACCGCCGGGAGGTGGCGTCGTCGCCGAATCAACTCGGCCGGACCGGGTCCACGTGCTGGAATCGGGCGCAGTTCGGCCACGGGAGTGCCTGATCGCACCACGGTGATCGACTCGCCAGCGCTTACGCGGTCGAGTACCTCGCCGCCGTGGTTGCGTAGCTCCCGCACGTTGACTTCGCTCATGCCAAAACTGTATCACGCGTGATACAGGAGGGTCCATTGGTCGCGGGTTCCAGCCCCGCCCGCCCCACTTTTCGGGCTACGACCGCACTCTTCGGCGTAGGCAACGTTGCACGATTGGCGAGTTTCCGACAGTGTCGAGGAATGAGCGACAACACAAAGGTCATCGTCGAACGCACCATCACCGCGCCCGTCGACGCGATTTTCGACGTCCTCTCCAATCCCGAGCAGCACCAGGCGCTTGATGGCTCTGGGTTTATCCGCGGCGTGGACCATGCCGATCGGATTCAGCACGTCGGCGAGGTGTTCACGATGAACATGCAGGGCGATCACATGGGCGGCGAGTACAAAACCGACAACCATGTTTCCGGATATGCGAAAGACAAGTTGCTGGCGTGGAAGACGGCGCCGGCGGGCACCGAGCCTCCCGGGTGGGAGTGGCTGTGGGAGTTGGAGTCTCAGGGACCGAACGAAACGTTGGTTCGCCACACCTACGACTGGTCGAAGGTCACCGATAAGAATCTGCTCGACAAGGTGAAGTTCCCGCTCGTCACTGAGGATCAGTTGACCGACACACTCGGTCGGCTTGCCGCTGCTACTGCATAGAAGTCATAGCTCCGGCTAACGCGATCGCCGCAACCTCTCTAGTCGAGAGTGTTGCGGCGATCGCGTGAATCGAGCTGACGGAAAGCCTGCGACTTAGCGGCCGACGATTGCGCGGACTCGTTCGTCGCGTAGGTAGAGCGCGGTCCACAGCAGAATGCCGAGGTACACCGGGAACAGCACGTGGCTGAAGATCGGATTCTCGTTGATCAGGTGCACGGACACGACACTGCTGAGGTAGCCGGTCACGAAGATCGCGCCGATCACAGCTGTCGGCCGGAAGAGCAGCAGGGCGAGGAAGGCCAGCATCGCGATGCCGGAGATCGGTCCCAAGTGGGCCGGAACGCCGAGTTCCAGGAATCCTTTACGCGAGGTCTCGCCGTTGAGCAGGTGTGCGATCGCATCGACGGTCAGGAAGGCGACTACGACGCCGCCGATGATCGTGCCTGCGCGGCGGGCTTTGCGAGAGATGCCGTTGGTGGCGGGAGCGGTTGCAGTCTGGGTGAGTGTCATGTCATGTCCTTTGTTTGGTTCGGCTGGTTGGACATGACTATGCGGTTAGCGGTTTACGGTTTGTTGACGGTCAATTCTCGGGTTCGAGCCGGAATCCCATGCCACGCATGACGGTGGACTGTCGTCGAACGCGCCCACGCTCGGACGCCGCGGCAGAGTGCTTGCCACCCCGTGGTTGCGCGCTCATGCCAATAATACGCCATTGACAACTGGCACAGTTGGTGGTGGGCTTCGAGTATCTCGGCGACAAGAACACGGAGGCCTGCAATGGCGCTGGATCTCGAAGACACACTCGCGAAAGTCAAAGAAAGGCAATGGGCACTCGCTGATATCGACTGGGACGCGCCCGGCGCGGAAACCATCAGCGAGGAGTTCAAGCCGAAGCTGAAAGCTTTTATGGCCGATCTGGCGTGGATCGAGAATGTCGGTGCGCGCGGTTTCGCGGCCTTGGCGAGGAAGGCCCCCAACGACACGTTGCGGGAGATCTACCGCTACTTCCATGCGGAAGAGCAGCGGCACGCCAATGCCGAACTCGCGCTGATGAAGCGGTGGGGGATGCTCGACGAGGGCGAGATGCCGGAGCCCAACGTCAACATCCGCATGGCGATGGATTGGCTCGATCGGTACGGAGACGACATGTCGATGAGTGCGCTCGGGACGGTGATCCCGATGCTCGAGGTCGCACTCGATGGCGCGTTGCTGAAGTTCTTGCTCGAAGAGGTGCACGACCCGGTGTGCGATCAGGTGTTCGCGAAGATCAACAACGACGAATCACGCCACATCGCAGTCGGTTTCGAAGTTCTCGATATGCTCGGCCACGGTTCGATGCGACGGTTGCTGATCGAGTTCGTCGGCGCGGTCGCGTCACCGAGCCTTATCGTCGGCGCTGCGGTCTACATCCCGTTGCTCAATCGGACCCGCAACGAAGTCGCGGAGATGGGCTTTCATCCCGAGCGGTTGTACTCGGCGATGGAGCGGTTCAAGAAGCTAGGCGACCGCAGTAAGTTCGCCCCGCGCATACCGCTGTATCAGGTGGTCAAATGGCATGCCGGCATGGTGGTCAACGTCAAACATCCTTACCACCTGCTGGCCAACTCGATGGTCTGGGCGAGTGATCGGATCCCGCGTCGCGCGTTCCCCGCTATCCCGTCCTGGTTCAGCGAAATCACGTACGAGCCGGTCAGTGTCGGCACTGCAGATCAGGAGGCTGTCGCATGACCGAAAAGGCAACGGACACAACCGCCGACAGTCACACCTGCACGACGCTGATCATCGGCGCCGGGTTCAGCGGCCTCGGCACCGCATTCAAACTCAAGGAAGCCGGCATCGACGACATCGTCCTGCTGGAGCGGTCCAGTCGTCTGGGCGGGACATGGCGAGACAACACCTATCCCGGTGCGGCCGTGGATATTCCGTCGATGCTCTATTCCTTCTCGTTTGCGCCGAACCCGCGGTGGTCGCGGACGTTCGCTCCTGGGCCTGAGATTCGCCGCCACATCGAGGGTCTTGCCGATCGCTTCGACGTCAAGCGCTTGATTCGCTTCAACGAAGAGGTCGTCGCACTCGAATTCCTCGAGGCCGACGGAATCTGGATCGTGACGACACGTGCAGGCGAAAAACTGCGCGCCAGAACGGTTGTCAGCGCAGGTGGACCGCTGTCGGACTCGAGCTTCCCGAAGATCAAGGGAATCGACGACTTTCAGGGCCACAAGATCCTCAGCTCCAAGTGGGATCACGACTACGACATGGCGGGGAAGCACGTCGCGGTCATCGGCACCGGCGCCAGCGCGGTACAGATCGTCCCGGAGTTGGTGAAGACCGCCAAGTCGGTCAAGGTGTTCCAACGAACGCCTGGCTGGATCCTGCCGCGACCTGATTTCCCGGTGCCCGACGCGCTGCAAAAGCTCTACGAAGTGGTCCCGGCCACCCAGCGGCTGTCGCGGACGGCCCTGTTCTACGGCCACGAAACGCTCGCAACCGGACTGGTCTGGAATTCGCCGATCACGACATTGATCCAGAAGGTCGCTATGGCCAATCTGCGTACGCAGGTGAAGGATCCGTGGCTACGTCGCCAACTCACACCCGACTTTCGGGCCGGATGCAAACGGCTGATCGCCTCCAGCGACTTCTATCCCGCACTCCAAGCCGAGAACTGCAAACTCATCACCTGGCCGATCGCGCGCATGTCCGAAAATGGGATCCGCACAGCCGAAGGCATAGAGCATCAGTTCGACTGCATCGTCTTCGCCACCGGCTACGACGTCCATCTCGACGGTCCACCGTTCGCGGTCACCGGCCGCGGTGGTCGGACCTTGAAAGAGAAATGGCACGGTCACGCGTCGGCGTATAAAAGCGCTCACACCAACGGATTTCCGAATCTGTTCTTCACCAACGGACCGAACTCGGGACCAGGGCACAATTCGCTGCTGGTCTACCTCGAAGGACAGATCGACTACGCGGTCCGGGGCATTCGAACGATCGTCGACCAGGATCTGCGCTACCTCGACGTCCGCGAAGATGTCGAGCGGAAGTACAACGCGCAGATCCAGAAGCGACTGAAGCACACGACGTGGATGACCGGTTGTCGCAGTTGGTATCTCACCGCCGATGGCTACAACGCCTCGATGTACCCCGGATTCGCGACCCAGTACCTTTCGCAAATGCGCTCGTTCAAAGCCAAGGACTACCTCATGGTCCAGCGCAGCGCCCAACCCGCACGGCCGCAGGTAGCGCACGCGCGCTGAACAGGCCCGTTGTAGCACTTGTGCTACCATTGGCTATGGAGACTGTGGGGCTGCGTGAATTGCGGCAGGAGGCATCCGAACTGGTTCGGCGTGTCGAGGCGGGTGAGGAAATCACCATCACTGTGGCCGGCCGACCGGCCGCGCGGCTTGTGACTGCGACTTCTCGGACCTGGCGGCAGTGGGACGCGCTGGCTGAATTGTTCAGTGGTCCTGCTGATCCTGCGTGGGACGCTGATCGCGCGAACCTCGACCACGGTGTCCGCGACCCGTGGGCATCGGAGTGAGGTCGATCCTCGATACAAGTGTCGTCATCGCAACAGACGTTGCGCCGCTGCCGGGGGAGTTGGCCATCAGTGCGGTGACGCTCGCCGAATTGCATTTCGGCGTGCTTGTCGCGAAGGAGCTCAGCGTCCGTTCCGAGCGACTTCGACGACTGTTGTTGGTGCAGCGCACTTTCGACGCGATTCCGCTCGATGCCGCGGTCGCAGCGAGCTACGGCCAGATTGCGGCCGCTGTCGTCAACGCCGGGCGGCAGCCGCGTGCGCGGGCGATGGATTTGCTGATCGCCGCTACCGCGCATGCGCACTCCGCACAGCTGTACACACGCAACGCTGATGATTTCGTGGGTCTCGATGACTTGATCGACGTTGTCGCGGTGTGATGACGCGAGAATGGAAGACATGGTCCCCACTTCGGCAATTGGACGACTCTCCACGGCGATGATCTGCGGAACAGTGATCGGCGTCGGCGTCGGTTGGTTGGCAACCGGGCTGGTCGGTGTTCTCGCCGGGATCGCATCGACTGCAGCACTGTTCGCTGTAGCCGACTGCGCAGCACTTGGTCGCACTGCGCAACCGCTGCGACTGGTTGCGGGGCGTGCGCAGTGCCAACGGGATGCGCGAAGTTCCAGCCCGAGTCCGGATCGTGAAGAGTTACACCCCCTGCAAGGGGCGCAACTCTTCACGATCAATCTTCGCGGCGGAGGGTGTCGTTGATGCGGCGGGCTTCTGCGAGCTGGTCTTCGAGGATGATGATGCGGCAGGCGGAGTCGAGTGCGGTGCCGGCATCGATGAGTTCGCGTGCGCGAGCTGCCAAGCGCAACTGGTAGCGGGAGTAGCGGCGATGACCGCCTTCGGATCGTCCCGGAGTCAGCAGTCGAGCAGCGTCGAGGCTGCGTAGGAATGCTTGTGTGACACCGAGAATTTCAGCGGCGTGGCCCATGCTGTAGGCGGGGTAGTCCTCGTCGCCGAGTCTGTCGTCGAGATCGTGATCAGGGCTGTTCGATGGAACTTGGCTGGGAATGTGTCCAGCACCTTTCTGCTTCGATTTCGATGTCCGGCCCGAAAAAGACGGGGGCCCCGGCGCGAGTTGCGGCGCCGGGGCCCTGGTGGACATCTGACCTACTTACTTACATCACCCGGGGCGCGATACCCGGGCGTTGGAACGGATGTGCCGAGACCTACTTACTGGTGTTGCGACTTACGTGTACTGCACTTGCTGGTACTGCGACTTGCTGGTGTTGCGACTAACTCGTACTTCGTCCTACTAGTACTGCTGGTCTCGGCACACCCAGCTTTTGCGGTGATGCTTCGTACTCTTGCTCTTCGTGCGACACCTAAGTTACATCAGCATCGTCGTAAAGTCTAGAGCAATGACTGTAGATTTTCTCAGCCCGCTGGTGGAACGCTCTTCGACCAGCTCGACGCCGGTGGGGGAGCTCGGGATCAGTGCCGAAGCTAACTGGAGCAATGAAGGAGAGTCTTTAGTCGTACCGATCTGGCATAGGATCTTCACCAACGCCATCGGCGTTCAGAACTAGGACAGGGGCACAGGTGCGCTACGTATTTCTGTCGCAACAGTGGTTCGACGCTGTCGAGGCACTACGAGCCGAAGCGCCCGGGCTGCTGTCTGCTGCGTCCGAGCATCGGATCAATGTCGTCGTTCGCGATGCGCCGGACGGAGATGTCGGCATGCACGTCGTGGGAGGTCGATTCGATCGTGGTCTCGCGGATGACGTTTCGACGACGGTATCGATGCCGTTCAGCGTCGCCAAAAGTCTGATCGTCGAAGGCGACCCGAACTCTGCCTTGCAGTCGTTTATGAAGGGGGACATAACCATCGACGGGAGTGTCCTCGATCTGCTTGCCATTCAACAGACAGTCGGTGGCGGCTCGGACGACCAGCTTGCGTTCATTGAGAGTGTGCGGTCTCTCACCGCATAGTCGACCCCGCTGACCATCGCCGGCGATTGCACCGAAGTCGTCACTGTTCGACCTTGTTTCTGCGGCGGATCGGGTTACGCTCCTGCATTGTCGAAGTGGTCGATCAGGAAGGTCTTCGATGAGCCGAGGCCAACGCACGCACAGCACCACATTGTCGGGCGGCGAGGTCGTCGTCGAATCGGATCTCGGCTCGATCACTCGGGTGACTGCGGACAGTCTGCCGATTCTGCGCGGCATGTCGATCAAGCGAATTCTGGTCAATGCCGGCGCAATGCGGACACCACACTGGAATGCGAATGCCAATGCGCTGACCTACTGCATCTCCGGCACAGCGCTCGTCTCGGTGCTCGACACCTACAGCGTCTTCTCGACGTTCACGGTCAGCGCCGGCGAAATGTTCCACATCGATTCGGGCTCGCTGCATCACATCGAGAACATCGGCGACGACGTTGCGGAGTTCGTCACCGCACTACGCAGTGATCGACCCGAAGAGTTCGGCCTCGCAGCAGCTTTCGGAGCGATGACGGATGCGGTTCTCGGCAACACCTACGATCTGGACGCGGCCGATTTCGCTGCCATGCGGCGGACCACAACCGATCGGGTGTTGGCAGCACGGACCGGTGAGGCGGAGGTTCCCGCGTCCGCTCACTTTTCGAATCCACACAAGTTCGCCGTCGAGGAACTGAGCCCGACGATCAACCTCGCAGTCGGATCGGCACACCTTGCGCGCCTGCAATTCTGGCCGGCGCTGAAGGACCTCTCGATGTACTCGCTGCGCATTCGCGAAGACGGTATGCGAGAACCACATTGGCACCCGATCACCGCCGAATTGGGTTACGTCCATAAGGGTTCCGCGCGGATGACGGTCATGGACCCCGACGGTTCGCTGGACACCTGGTACATGCAGGAGGGCGACGTGTACTTCATCCCACGCGCGTACCCCCACCACATCGAAGTCGTCGATGCGCCGGACCTGCACTTCCCGATCTTCTTCGACCAACCGACGCCGGGTGACATCGGCTATCGCGCGTCGGCGAGCGCGTACTCACGTGCCGTGCTCGCGGCCACGTTCGACGTGCACATCGACGATCTACCGAACTTCCCGTTGACGACCGCGGATCCGCTCATCGTCACCCGCAACAACCCACTCGACAAGCGTGCCGTCGGTGAGGATCGAGAGTGAGCGGCCTTTCGCGACGTCAGTTTCTCACTCGGGCAACAGCTCTCGCGGCGTTCACCGGCGTCGACCTGACGATCCTCGGTGCCGCGCTCGCGGCAGCAGACGAACCGTTCGACGGACCGAGCACCCTCGCACAGACGATCCTGCAGGGCACGCGTGGTTCGAAAAGCTACCGCGTACTCACGGCGGGCCCGGGTGAGCCCTATATCCCGCGTTTGGATGTGCGAATGCGGCAAGGTCCTCGTCCCGACGCTCGCTGCTCTATCTCGGCCACCTCTCCGACCTCCATGTCATCGACGCTCAGTCACCGGGGCGGATAGAGCCGATGATCGAACAGGATCATGCCGCGTGGGGGTCGGCTTTCCATCCGCAGGACCCGTTGACTGTGCACGTGACGGCGGCGATGGTGAAATCGTTTGCCGACCTTCGGTTCAGCCCGCTGACCGGTGCTCCGATGGGCGTTGCGATCGTGACCGGCGACAGTGCCGATATGCACTCGCATCTGGAATTGCGTTGGTACATAGATATTCTCGATGGTATCGGCGTGCGGCCGACCAGCGGATCGGGCTCCACCTTCGAGGGTGTGCAAGCGTGGTCGGAGGCCGAATGGGCTTACCGGCCCGGCGATCCCACCGGTGGCTCGTTCGGTGACTATGGATTCCCTCGCCTGCCCGACCTACTCCAGCAGGCAACCGCGGAGACGGTGCAATCGGTCGGAATGCCCGTCCCCTGGTATGCGGTCTACGGCAATCACGACACCCTGCTGCTCGGCACGTTCGGCCTCAATTCGCAGCTTCGCGCGTTGGCCACCGGCGGCAGGAAGGCGTACACGCTCGAGGCGACTGCATCGTCCGCCCTGAACGGCTATGCGGCGACCGGCAGCGTATTGGGCAGAGCGATCGACGCATTGGGAGTGCAACTCGGTGGCCGGTCGGGGTTCCGTGACGTACCCGCAGACCAAGCGCGCTACCTGTTCGAGCAGCACACCTTTATGGCAGAGCATTTTCGGACCGCCCCGACTCCTAGTCCGATCGGGCACGGGTTCACGCAGCGCAACCTGGACACGGGGGAGACGTGGTGGAAGGCCGATTGGTCGCCGCGGGTGCGGGCCTTCGGTCTTGATACCTGCAACCAGGTCGCCGGACCGGACGGAGCCGTACCTGACGACCAATTCCGTTGGTTGGCAGACGAACTCGAAATCGCGCAAGCCGAAAAGCGATTGGTCGTCGTGCTCAGCCACCACAACAGCCTCACCCTCGAGAATCGCGCGACCAGGCCGGGGCACGACCAAAAGCTGCACGGCGCAGATGAATTCGTGGATCTACTGCTGAAGTATCCGGTGGTGGTCGGCTGGCTCAACGGCCACACCCACCTCAACCAGATCCTCGCGCACACGAATGCGACCGGCGGATTCTGGGAGATCACAACCGCGTCTTGCATCGACTTTCCACAACAGCAGCAGGTGGTCGAGATCGTCGACAACCGCGATGGCACCCTGTCGCTCTTCACGACGGTGCTCGACCACGCGTCACCCGTCACCCCGGGATCCAGCGGTGGCTACCTCGACTTGGCTTCGCAGAGCCGCGAACTCGCGGCCAACGACTGGGCGGAGACGCCCCTGATTCGCCGAGGGTCACCGCTGGATCGCAACACGGAACTGTTGCTACCGGCACCGTTCGACATGGAACTCATCACCGACGCCGAACTAGAGGCGCAGCACCTCACCGAGCGTGCGCGAGTCATCGGACACGCAGAAAGGGAGCCGCGATGAAAAGTCTTGCGCTTGTGCTCCTCGGGTTTGCGCTCGTCGGCTGCTCGCAGGTGGACGCGTTGGCGCCGGTCGGAGGTGACCAACTGGCAATCGTTCGCTTCGCCGCGAACGATCTGTTGGTCGAGCAAAAGGTGGAGATCTTGTCCGCGCCTGTGTGTGAAGCGACGGGAGATTCGGTGAAATGCCAAGGAGCCACGGTCGGCGGCGAGGCGATTACGGTGACATCCGAGGGCGACTCGCTTGACGTCACCGTTGGGTCGCGCACCATCTATGACGGCTCCCTGAACGATGTCATCGACGCGAATGCGAGGCCTCGCCCGTGAACGCAGCTGGGTTTCGCGCTTACCGAATGTTCGTGCCGATCATCGTGGGTAGTGCTGTTCTGCAGACGGCGCTGCTCGCAGCTGACCCGGTTCCCGAAGCGCGCTGGAGCTTCGCGGCGCTCGTCGTGTGCTCCCTGCTCGGGGTGATCGCCGCGATGTGGTTGACCGTCCACGTGGCCGTTGGGGGCCTGCAACATTGGCGGGCAGGTCTGGCCTGGTCGGCAGGAATTGTAGTGTTGTCCGCCGTCGCCGGACTGTTCGCGCCGTGGGCCACGCCAATTGTGGTGCTACTCGGTTTGATCGTCCTTCCCGCTGCGGCGGCAGGAGCGTCGAATCCCGTGGCGGCTGGGTTCGCGCCGCTGCGGCGATCGCCAATCCGGTGTGTGGCCATGATCTTTGGTGCACTTGTCGCAGTCGGAGTGACCTGGATCGTCGCGCTCGTGCTCGGTTTCTTCGTCACGGGGTTGATCGCGGCGTTCGCAACCTGGTTGTGGATCGGGATCGTGCTGAGCGTGGCGTTGGTGGGCTTCGCGAGATGCGCCGAGTGGGCTATCACTGCGAAAGCTACTCGAACGTTGCCGCAGCCATAGCCCGTTCGGGATCGTAAAGAGGTGGTGCAATGGTGGGCACGAGCGCCTACGGTGTGCTTGAGCAGGATTCGAGCAGGTATTAGCAGGGGGAGTGCACATGCCGTCATCGATGTTGGCCAAAGGTCAGAATGTTGTCCTGCCAGACGATGTTTCCTCGTTGGATGTGTTGATTACCTGGGCGGACGCCGATCTCGACCTGGACGCGTCTGCGCTGCTTTTGGGTGCAGACGATCGCGTGCGAGGCGACGCTGATTTCGTGTTCTACAACCAGACCGAATCGGCCGATGCCTCTGTGCGTTACCTCGGAAAAAGTACCACCGAGGAAGGGCAGCAAGAACGCCTCTCCATCGACCTCGCTGCGATCCCGGACGATGTGACGAAAGTCGTCATTGCAGGCAGTTCGGGCGAGCGGGCCTTGGGCGAGTGCGGGAAACTAGCGCTTCAAGTCCAAGACGGGACTGGTGCGGTACTTGGCGAATTCCTCACGGCGGATGCGACAAGTGAGCGCGCGTTCGTATTCGGCGAGATCTACCGCCGGTCCGGCGCGTGGAAGTTGCGTGCAGTCGGCCAAGGATGGGCATCTGGTCTTGCGGGTCTGGCGCAGGATTACGGCGTGGATGTCGATGACGCAGACAGCGCCGATGTCGCAAAGGAAGTCGTTGTCGCGCAAGTGATGGCTGGCCACACACAGGTGACGGACGCTGACGGAGCCGACGTCGAGGTCGGACTTGTCAAGGTCGAGCGTCCGAAGCGCGGTGTCCGGACGAAGAAGCCGGTGCCGAAGAAGGTCGCAGTGCCGGAACTGACTCTGGCAGGCGGTGAGGGCTGGACGCCAGCACGCCTGTTCTCGATATCAGGTGTCGGCACGGGGGAGGAGCAGGAGAAACGAGCAACGTCGAGTTTGTTGGCGACGATGCAAGCCGTTCGTCCGTTCGCACGCGCGATTTGTGCTCGCGCTGGCGCGCCCGCGGGCCCGTTCGAGGGCTACCTGGAAGTGCCATTCGTGAAGGGCGAGGGAAAAGTGATTCCGGATGGCGTGTTTCGGGTCGCGCGCGCTGGACACACCTGGACTGCGCTGCTCGAAGTCAAGACGGGCAGCGGCAAATTGCATAAAGAACAGCTCGAGAACTACCTCGATGTCGCAAAGCGACTGAAATACGAAGTCGTTTTGAGTATTTCGAACGACATCCCAGCTTCCGTCGGGGAGGTGCCGGTCCAGGTCAATCGTCAGAAGCTCACAAAGGTTGCGCTACGGCATATCTCGTGGTCGGAGGTAATTCACGAAGCGCGAATGACGCTTGCCCACGGTGCGATCACAGATCCGTTGCAGGGATGGATTTTGAGTGAGCTCATTCGGTATCTGACCCATCCGAAATCGGGCGCAACGGAATTCGTCGATATGGGACGACACTGGGTCGCGGTCCGTGATTCGGTGTCGGCGGGAACGCTGCGGGCTGGTGATGCGAAAGCGACGTCGGTCGCTACGGCGTGGTTGGCGCTTTCTCGGCATCTGGCGATGCGGTTCACCGCAGCGCTCGGTGTGGTCGTCAAGCATCAGTTGCCGAGAAAACTGGCGAATGACCCTGAGTCCCGAAATCAATATGTTGTTGAGCGACTGGCGACTTCGGGTCTGCTCGAAGCGACGTTGCGGATACCGGATACGGCAGGGGATCTGGTCGTCGAGGCCGATCTACGAACGAACAAAGTGCAAAGCCGTTCCCGTGTAGTCGCGCCAACGGAGGGAACGCCCCTTCGTCGGGTTACTTGGCTATTAAGGCAACTGAAGGACGCGCCTGCCGATCTTCTTGTCGAGGCCGTGTTCACGGACGCTAGCCAAGTTTCGTGCGAGAAGCTGTCGACCGTGCGCGACGATGCGAAGTCTTTGATCGTGGGCAGACAGGGCGACATAACCTCGTTCACGCTTACATCGGTGGTCCCCATGGGGAGCCGTCGTTCCGGGTCAGCCGCAGGCTTTATCGCAAGTGTCACGGAGGGCGTGGACAAGTTTTACGCATCTGTGTTGCAGCCGCTCAAGCCATGGGTTCCAGCCGCTCCCGAACTGATTGCTCAATCCGATTCCCTCACAAGCGATGTCAGTGATAGCGCGTGATCTGCGCCTAGCTGCAGTGTAGGAGCGATTCAGGATCGAAATGCTCCGAGATTCGCCGAGTGGGCAACCACTGAGAAAGCTACTCGACCGTTGCCGCAGCCATAGCCCGTTCGGCGCTCGGCTTTCGAGGGACGCTCGCCGCAGCGACCACCGAGCCGAGCAATGCGATTCCGGCCAGAATCAGATAGGTGTGCGCGTAACTTCCGGTCGCGCCGGATAGCGCCGTTCCCGCCCATGGCGCAAGGGCCATGACGATCACGATCGGCGCGGACACAAGTCCGTTGAGGCGACCGTAGTGGGTGGTGCCCCATCGGTCGGTGATCGCGGTCGCTTGGACAAGGGTGAAGATGCCGCGGGCCAGGCCTGCACCGATCGAGATCGCGATCAGTGCTGCTGCGGCAGAGGCGATTCCGAGCACAGCAGTGGTGACGGCGATGACGACGATGACGCCGACGAGGCGCGACCGGGCGCTGGTTCTCGCGGCGAGTGGAAGGTAGCCGAGGCGACCGAGA
The DNA here is from genome assembly GCF_043944905.1 of Antrihabitans spumae. Classification (NCBI taxonomy): domain Bacteria; kingdom Bacillati; phylum Actinomycetota; class Actinomycetes; order Mycobacteriales; family Nocardiaceae; genus Antrihabitans; species Antrihabitans spumae. The sequence continues at coordinate 124,568 of NZ_JBIMSN010000026.1, read as the reverse complement.
ACTTGCCCAGCGCCGCCGAGTCCGAGGGTCACCGCAGCAAGGCTCGGCGAGAAGCCCCTTTCTATCAGCAGCGGGACGAGGTTGAAGACGCCCGCGAAGGCGGCGAACGCGGCGAGGCTGAGGGCGACGACCAAGGTTGCAAAGGCAGGGCTTCGCACGACGGCGCGATGATCGTCGCTGTCGGTGCCGTCGTTCCCAGCTGGGTGCGGCCACGGACCACGCAGCCCCCACCAGTGTGTCGGAATGGTGACCGCAGCGAGGATTGCGGCGAGCACGAGGTATGTCGTTCGCCAATCTAGTTGTTCGACAAGCACACCGGTAAGCGGTGCGAATACTGTCGAGGCAAGCCCGGCGGCTAGGGTGAGGATCATCAGCGCTTTGACGCGGCCTTCGCCGTGCCAACGAGTCAGCGCGGCGAACGCTGGCGGGTACAGCACGGCGCCCATCGCGACGCCGGTAGCAAGCCAGCCTGCGTAGAAGATCGGCAGAGTCGGGGCGGTCGCGACGACGATCAGCGACGGCACGGCAAGAACGGACCCGGCGGTCATCACCGCGCGTGGGCCTGTCCGGTCGATTATTCGTCCGACTGGAATGCCCGTGAACGCGGCCACGAGCTGGCTGAGCGAAAACGCCGCGACGATCGTCGGCATCGACCAGCCCGTGGCAGTCGCAATCGACACCGCGAGCACCGGGAACGCGTAGTAGAGGATTCCCCAGCTGGTGATTTCGGTGACGCACAGAACGGTGAGGACCCGCCGGAGACCAGCCTTATCGAGGTGGCCGGGCTCCGGTTGGGCCGTCGTTGCTGTCATCGACCTGTTCAGTTGCCGCGTGCCGAAGACAGGCTGATCAGTTGAGGTGCAACCAGTTCGGTCGGCTTTGCTGGAGCGCCGCAGCACCCGCCGCCTTGGTTGGCGGCGGCGGCATCGGGGTCGTCGAAGACGCCTGCACCACCACAGACCCCGGTGTCGGGCAGAGTCAGTTCGACTCGTTCAGCGCTTTCCTGATCACCAGCCAGCGAGGCGGCGATACTTCGGACCTGTTCGTAACCGGTCATCGCGAGGAACGTCGGGGCACGGCCGTAGCTCTTCATCCCGGCGAGGAATACGCCTGCTTCGGGGTGTGCGAGTTCCTTCACTCCGTGCGGGTAGACGGTGCCGCAGGAGTGCACGTTGGGGTCGATCAGCGGCGCGAGCTGCACGGGTGCCTGCAGTACCGGATCGAGTTCGAGCCGGATCTCCGAGAGCCAGGACAGGTCGGGTCGGAAGCCGGTCAGCACGACGATCTGGTCGACGCCCTCGATCCGCGTGCCCGCATCGGACTCGACGGTGAGCTGGTTCGAGTCGCTGAGTTCGACTGCGCTGGTGCGGAATCCGGTGACCACGCGGAGCAGCCCGGCGTCGACGGCTTTCTTGGCGCGTAACCCGAGGGCGCCGCGGGCGGGAAGCTCGTCGGCGTCGCCACCGCCGAAGGTTGCGCCGACGTCGCCGCGACGAAGTATCCACGTGATTCGAGTATCAGGTGCATCCTTTTCGAGATCTGCGAGTACCACGATCGCGGTGAGGGCCGAATGGCCACTGCCTGCGATGACGATGTGCCGGCCCGCGAAACGTGAACGGGTGTCGGTGTTGTCGAGGTCGGGGACTCGGTAGGAGATGGCCTCGGAAGCTGCCTTCTCGCCGAGCGCTAGGAGGCCGTCGCCGCCGAGTGGGTTCGGAGTCGTCCAGGTGCCGGAGGCGTCGATGACGGCTCGAGCGAGGATGCGGTCCTCGCTTCCGTCAGCGCGACGGACGTGTACGGACAATGGTTCGGTGTCGCGACCGGAGTCGACCATACGATCGCGACCGCGTCGCGCTACCCCCACAACTTCGGTATCGAACTGAACGGCGTCGCCGAGCGCTTCGGCAAGTGGAATCAGGTACTTGCCGACCCAGTCTCGTCCAGTGGGGTAGCCGTTGTCGCCCGGGCTGATCCACCCGTTTGTGTCCAGCAGTCGACGGGCTGCCGGATCCACGAGCTCGGACCACCGGGAGAAGAGGCGGACGTGGTTCCACTGAGCTACCGCTGCGCCGGCGGCGGGTCCGCGTTCCAAGACGAGTGGCGTCAGTCCTCGCTCTCGCAGTTCGGCGGCTGCCGCAAGACCGATCGGTCCGGCTCCAACAACCACGACGGGTAGCTCACTCATTTCGATGCCTTTCGTTTGCAATCATTCATCGATGATCATCGATCCTCTGATTGAAACTGTATCGATACCTATCGATGAATGCAACCATCGATCTGTATCGATATAGTGGCTCTATGACTTCGCTGGAATCGCCTTTGGTGCGCTCACGTATCGAGCTGGACCTGGTGCCGCGCGAGCCGTCGACGATGTCGGTGACCGAAGCATCGACCTACGCGTCGTGGTTCGCCTCGTTGTCGGATCCGACGCGTGTGCGGCTGCTGCACAGGGTCGCTGGATCGCCCGCTGGCATCACGATCGGTGAGTTGGCCGAGGCGCTGGGAATCGGGCAGCCGACGATCTCGCACCACGTTCGCAAGCTCGCCGAGGTCGGTTTCGTGAACGTGCACAAGGACGGCACCAGCACCGTCGTTGTGGTGAACCCAGCCTGTTGCACCGGACTCCCGCATGCGGCAGACGTGGTGATGGGTGTACTTTCGCCGCGGCCGTGCTGCCCGGACGATCTACCGGCCGATGTCACGGTCAGGGCGATGCGCGACGACGACTGGATCGCTGTGGAGCGCATCTACGCCGAGGGAATCGCTACCAGGACAGCGACATTCGAGACCGAAGTCCCCAGTCGTGCTCAGCTGGATTCGCAGTGGCTACCCGAACATCGATGGGTCGCGGAGATCGCCGGAACTGTGGTCGGGTGGGCGGCGCTGCGCTCGGCGTCGGGGCAATCCGGCTCGAACGGTGTCGTCGAGAACTCCCTGTTCGTTGCGGAGGGGATGCGTAGCCGAGGAGTCGGCAAGGCGTTGTTGCGCAGGCAGGTCGTCGCCGCGGACGACGCCGGAATCTGGACGGTGCAGACGTCGATCTTCCCGGAGAACCGGGCAGGCATCGCGCTGCATCACTCGGCCGGATTCCGCACGGTCGGTGTGCGCGAACGAATCGGGCAAGTCGACGGGCAGTGGCGCGACACGGTATTTCTGGAGCGTCGGACGCCGAATAGCGCTGCTGTGTAGCAACATTCGAACTTCACGCGGTGAAGGCTCCGATGGTGACTCCTGCTTCGGTCAATGCAGAACGAAGTTGTTGTGCGGCAATGGCGGCGGTCGGCGAATCGCCATGGATGCACAGCGAATCGGCGTGCAGCGTCACGATCGTTCCGTCGATCGCCTCCACCTCGTGGTCGAGGACAATCCGTAGCGCGCGGCGAGCAACGGTAGCGGGATCGCCGATCACCGCGCCCGGCAGCTTTCTGCTGGCCAGACGTCCGTCGGGTGTGTAGCCGCGATCTGGGAAAGCTTCTGTGGCAGTGGCCAGTCCGGCGCGCTCGGCAGCATTGAACAATGCGGACCCTCCCATGCCGAGGATCGTCAATGTGGGGTCGTATTCGGAAACGGCTGCGACAAGAGCGTCGGCCTGCCCGGTGTTGTCGACGACCGCGTTGTACAGCGCGCCATGCGGTTTGACGTACCTTATTCGTTCTCCGGCGATGCGGCTGAAGCCGTCTAGGGCGCCGATCTGGAAGACGACGGCGTCGGTGAGTTCGGCGGGGGAGAGGTCCATAAATCGCCGTCCGAAACCGAGCAGGTCGGGGTACCCGACATGCGCACCGATCGCGACGTGGTTGGCCGCGGCGATTGCGGTTGTGGCGCGCAGCGTCGACGGGTCTCCGGCGTGAAAGCCGCAGGCGATATTCGCGCTTGTGACGATCGTCAACACGTCGGCATCGGGACCGCACTCCCAACGGCCGTACCCCTCTCCGACATCGGCGTTGAGGTCCACCATCTGCATCAGCTCCTTACCTCTGAATGCAGGGTAGTGGCCGCGAGTGGTGTGACGCTGAGGACCCACTCGCGGAGTTTTGGGACGGGTTTCCGTCCCAAAACCTCAGGAATGGGCTCTGAGCGTCACTGCTCCAAGTGCACGTGCGGATAGAGGATCAGGCGAGTGGGATTCGAACGACGAACCGAGCACCGCCACTTGGGTTTTCGTCGCACCGGACACTTCCGTGGTGAGCCCCGACGGTCTCGGCGACAAGCGCGAGGCCGAGGCCGGTGCCGGACCCAGTCGGCGACTTTCGGCCGGCATGCGTCGTGACGAAGCGGTCGAAGATCCTCGAGCGATCGGCTGGTGCCACACCAGGTCCTGCATCGTCGATCACGATAACGGCGCCGGAGTCGTCGCGTCGAAGTGTGATCCCGGTGAGCCCGCCACCGTGACTGTCTGCATTGTCCATCAGATTGAGAAGAGCGCGTTCGAGCGCAGGCTTCCGACCGCAGATCGTGCTGTCCTCGGCGACGTCGAGTAGTTCGCGAGGGCGTTTGGAGTCGGCGAGTGTGTGGGTGAGTAGGTCGGAAAGCAACATGGGCTCCAACGCATCCTGATGCAGGCCTGCTTCGGTTCGAGCCAATGCAAGAAGATCGTCGAGCAACCGGCGCAGATGGTCGAGTTCGGCTGAGATCAGATCGAGTGCAAGGCGCGATCGTGGCGGCAGTTCAGCTTGGTGGCGAACCAGCACGCCGACGCTTGTCACCAGCGTCGTCAGCGGGGTCCGCAGTTCGTGACTTACGTCGCCGAAGAACTGGCGTTCTCGTTCGATCCGCTTCTGCAATGAGTCGACCATTGTGTTGAAAGACGTAACGATGGTGGCCAAGTCGTGGTCCCGAGTATCGGGCAGTCGGGTATCTATCTCGCCGCCGGAAATTTGTGCTGCTGCCGCCGCGACTTGATGCAGCGGAGTGAGGACGCGGCGGCTCGCCCACCAGCCGACCATCGCGCCAGCGATCGTTGCGCAGATCGCGCACGCGGTCAACACCGTTCGCAACACGGTCAGCGTGGATCGCAACTCGGTGAGGGGAGCGAATTCGAACAACGCGTCGCCGCTGTCGTTGAGTTCGATACCGACAGCCAGTACCGGTCCGTCTCGAAACGATGTTTCGACCGCGTGCGTCGACTCCCTGACTTTTTCGAGCAGCCCGTCGGGAAGCGACTGCGGACCCAGGTCCGGTGTCGAGCTGTACCACTCGCCGTCCCAGCGGAGCAGCAGCACCGTGTCGACAGGGGGATCGAGGGAATCGAGAACGGCCTGCGGTGCTGTGCCCGGAATGGCTAGTGAGTTCCGGACCAGGTCGACGTGGCTGCTTGCTTGACGTTCCGCCGACCGTTCGCGTTGTTCGACCATGTAGCCACGGCTGATGGCAAACACGGACACCGCCAGCGCAAGCGATACCAAACCGGCCCCGACAGCGAAGAAGAGAATCACTCGCGGGCGCAACCCGAGCGTTCGCCGCTGCGCTTTCTCAGCGGTTGACATCGAGTCGGTATCCAAGTCCGCGAACAGTCACGACGATGCGGGGATCGGATGGATCGAGTTCGATCTTCGTTCGCAGCCGACGGACGTGTACGTCGACTATTCGCTCGTCGCCGAAATAGCCACGGTCCCATACTCGTTCGAGCAGTGAGCTGCGGCTGAGCACGCGCCCCGGTACCTCGGCGAGCTCGCACAGCAACCGAAACTCGGTGAGTGTCAGATGCAGTTCGTCACGCGCGCGCCGCACCGTTCCGCTTCCAGGGGACAGGATCAGTGGGGCATTCCGGTCCGCGTCGAGAACGATGTCACTTGTCGCATCACGTATGGCGGGTCCGCTTGCGCGTCGACGCAGCGCACGGATGCGTGCGGTGATCTCCTTGATCTCGAAAGGCTTCTTCACGTAGTCGTCGGCGCCGGCTTCGAGTGCCGCTACGACATCGTGGGTGTCGTCGCGGGCGCTGACGACAACGATCGGTACGTCGAGGTGCCGCCGAATCTCCCGAATGCAGGTGAAGCCGTCCATTTCTCCCAACATCAAATCGACGATGATGACGTCGGGTGCGCCGTGTCGTCGCAGATCGTTCAGTGCCGTCTCGGCGTCGGCGGCCTCGTCGACCTCGTAACCTTCGTCCTCCAGGGCAAGGCGAAGAGCCATGCGTACGCGGTCGTCGTCTTCGACGATGAGGAGCCTGGCGGCCATCAGTCCATCTTTCCACCGGAGGAGTGCAACGGTGGGCGCGGCAGCGGTGTCGTCATGCAACCGCAAAGAAACCGAACGAGTGTCCTCAACGTGTGGCGACCAAGGTAGTAGTCACCATTCCGCACTGAGGGGCGATCGTGTGAGCTCACAGGATCGAGCACAGACGGCACAGCCGTCGGGTCTCGACGTCACGGGCGCCATTCGTGCTGTCTCAGGCCCCGATGACGGCGCCGCGTGGTTCCCGAATCGAAGCGAGCGGTGGCACCGACGAGTTCCGGGTCCGCAAGTTCCGGGCATGATCAGCACATGCACTCTCGTACTGGGCATTTGGCTTGTGGTCTGCCCAATTCTGCTGCGTAGAACGTGGTCGGTTCCGTCGCTGCAAGATCCACTGTTCGACATGGTCATCGGCTCGGGAGTCGTTGTGCTCGGCCTGCTTCGGTTGATTCGGCGAGTTAGCGTCGTGCACGCGACCGCGTTCGGGTGCGTGTTGGGCATGGCTCTTGTCGTTGCGCCGCTCGGCGTCGACTACGGACTGACTTCCGGCTCTACGTTCGCAGTCGGCAACGACGTGGTGGTCGGCGTGTTGATTTCAGCTCTCGCAATCGCGGGGTACGTCGATGCAGGGCGTCGTGAATCGGCTTGCGAACCGCGATGCCGATCGTCACATAACCGCAAAGAACCTGGCGACTCATCCTCAACAAGGCCGAGCCATTCTTGAATTGTGGACCGAGCAAGGAGAAGCGACATGAGTGCTGTAACCCGGCTGGAGAGCGAAATCTACAACCTTGCTGTCGAATTGGCTTCATGCACCCGGATCTCGGACGTTGCGGCCGTCCAGGTCATCGACAGCGCATCGCTGGCGGTAATTCCATACGCGAAACGCGACTTCTGCCGCATCACCGAAGCGCTGCAACGTTATTCGCACGGTGACATTGCGATCACGTCTGTCGGCAGCGCCCTTTGTCTCAGTCTCCGTACCGCGCGCGAGGAATCATTCTCCGTCCGCCGCGGCGACGACAGGATTGGCGCGTAATCGGTCCGCGATTTCCGCAGCAAGGCGCTCCACAGAGTGGAGCGTCAGGCGCGTGTCGGTCTCAACGTCGAGTTCGAAGGTGTTTGCGCCTCCGATCCACCCCGACACTCGGACCGTCCAGCCGAGCCGGTTCACGTCTTCGTCGATGACGGCACCGGGTCCGACGGACGGTGCTGGTCGGCCTGGGCGCCTGGAGGCTTGCGCCGCCTCGGCTCCACGCGGTTCGGTGCTCACGGTCAGCGTCACAGTGTTTTCGAAATCAGGGCTTCGCCATCGACACACGCCCGCATCGATTCCCCAGATACGTTGGGGCTCACCCGGTTCGGTGATCCCCAACGAGCTGTCGAATTCGGTCGTAGCCACGATCGCGCAGAGCTCGGCACCGATACCGAAATCGGCAGGCTTGCTCGGACCGAAACATCCAGTAGTGGCGCCGAGCGCGGCGCATGCCACAAAGATCCCGGTCGTTCGGGGTACCGCGCCGGCACTCATTCGAAGAGCGCTCGGGTGGCGAAACGGGCAACCGCGGCGACAAGCAGTGGATCATCCGAATCGGGAAGTATTTCGTCGTGTCCCGAAAGCACAGTGAGCGCAACCCCGCTCGCCATGAGCAATTGAGGCGTGACGCTGGCGCCACCGAATCCGCACAACGCGCTGAGCAGACCGGGAAGGACGAGTGAGCACTGCGCGGTCGGATCGATCGGTGGTCGGACCGTCTGCGCGGGAGCAAGATCGCGAGGTACTCGATCGTCCAGCGCGATCAGAACATCGTTTGTGCGCATCAGATTCTGCAGGGACTCCACCGATCGGTCGTCGATGCCCCAATGTACAACCGATCCGCAACGCGATGCGGTCAGTGTCTGTGTGAGAAGCGGCGCACGCTCCGCACCGGCAATCACGATCTTTCCGGATCGGGGTGGCACATCACGCGAGCGAAGCACTCCGATTGCGGCCGCCGTGAGTGTTGCAGTGAGCAGGTCCAACTCGAACAACACCGTCGGACCGTTCAACGCAGCGACTTCGGACCGCAGGGCCGTCGTGTCTTCGGGCACGATCGAGCCCGTCACCAATACGGCTGACACCGTGGGATCGAGGTCGGCAAGCTGAGCAGCAACGCTGGGAACAGTTCGTCCGGGCACGTTCAGGTGGAGCAACCTCAGCGGTGTCTTTTCGCGAACGATTCTGACGTACTCGCGCGCGGCGCGCTCCTCGGCCGCGCCACGGAAACATGGCGCCGACAGGGTCGCGATTGCGGCTATGATCGCAATTCGGTCGACGTCGCGGCGCACAGCATCGACGATCTTGTGAAACTCGTTCGACGAACTCATTCACCATCCAGGGGCGTGAAATCGGTACTACCGACCGCGTTCGTTCGGGCAACGCCCTGCCGGCGCAGTTCGGCCTCGGTTTCGATGTTTTCGCACACTTGTTGAGAAGGCTGGGTCAGCTACATTGCGATTGCATGACGGTGCGCGGACGAGTGAATGGCGGAGCACGCGCTTCGGGATCGGGACGATTCGAGCGATGGTGGCGTTCGTAACAGAACCGCAAAGAAGTCGACGCGGTCAGCTCAATATGGGCACACAAGCCTGAAAGGCATGACCGCCACTACGACCACAGTTTTCGAGCAGTTCGAGTCGGACGTTCGGAGCTACAGCAGGATGTGGCCGACCGTTTTCGACACTGCCAAGGGTGCGTGGCTACGAGACGAGCACGGCAAGGAGTACCTCGACTTCTTCGCTGGTGCCGGGGCACTCAACTACGGACACAACAATCCGGTGCTCAAGCGGGCGCTGATCGACTACATCGTCGGCAATGGGATCACCCATGGTCTCGACATGGCGACTGTTGCGAAACGCCGCTTGCTCGAAACCTTTCGGGATCTCATTCTTGGGCCGAGAAACCTGACCTACAAGGTGCAGTTCCCGGGTCCGACCGGCACCAATGCGGTCGAAGCAGCCCTGAAGCTTGCTCGCAAGGTCACCGGTCGACAGTCGATCATCAGTTTTACCAACGCTTTCCACGGGATGACCCTCGGTTCGCTTTCGGTGACCGGCAATTCGATGAAGCGAGCGGGTGCAGGAATTCCGCTTGTGCATGCGACACCGATGCCGTTCGACAACTATTTCGACGGAGGGACCGCAGATTTTCAGTGGTTCGCACGGGCTCTCGACGATTCCGGTTCGGGGATCAATCGACCCGCCGCAGTGATCGTCGAGACTGTTCAGGGCGAAGGTGGCGTGAACGTCGCACGACCGGAGTGGTTGCGCGCACTGGCGGATCTGTGTGCTCGGCGCGAGATCCTTTTGATCGTCGACGACGTTCAGATGGGCTGCGGCAGGACTGGACCGTTCTTTTCCTTCGAAGTTGCGGGTATCGAACCGGATATCGTCACGTTGTCGAAGTCGATTGGTGGGTACGGTTTGCCGCTGGCGTTGACCTTGTTCAAACCCGAATTCGATATTTGGGCGCCGGGCGAACACAACGGCACCTTCAGGGGAAACAATCCCGCTTTCGTGACTGCGCAGGTCGCGCTCGAACACTATTGGTCCGACGATCGACTCGAAACCTCGACCCTCGAGTTGGGCGACCGTATCCATACGAGGTTCGTCGGACTGACAGAACAATTCGACGGTCTGAGCACGCGTGGGCGTGGGCTGGTACAGGGCCTTGCCTTCGCGGACGCGTCGCAAGCGGGGAAGGTCAGTCAGATCGCGTACGACAACGGGCTGCTAGTAGAGACCTCGGGGCCGTCGGATCAGGTGGTGAAATTGCTACCGCCACTGACGATTGCCGACGACGAACTGGAACTCGGCCTCGGAATTCTTGCCGACGCCGTCGCATCGGTGTGCCGAGCGAAGGACACGACCCGCTGAGGCCCAGCAGCGCCACAGTGGAATCGGGGGGTGAGCTTGTCGCAGTCAGGTCGCAAACCCGCCAAGTTGTACGGCGATGTCCCCGACCGCGAATTCCTTGCGTTGGGCGACTTCGTACATGAACTTTTCCGCGGCATCGACATCGAAGTCGGGTGCGAGTTCGACGCCGTTCAGGTAGAGGAACGTCCAAGCTGCAGCCCATGCTGTGCGCTTGTTGCCGTCGATAAAGGCGTGGTTCCGAGCGAGGGATTGCAACAAAGCGGCGGCCTTCGCGAGGTCGCCCTCATACGCGTCCAAACCAAATGCGGTTGCTCGAGGGCGAGCGACGGCTGCATCCAGCAGTCCGTAGTCCCCGACCTCGACGATGTGCCCGACTGCTGCCGCACCTGCGGTGAGCACGTCCTCGCGGTCGAGGAACTCGGTCACGCAAGCCGCCGATTCAGCTCCGTCGATCGCTGCGCAGTGATCTTCGCTGCTTCGAGGACGCGCTGTTTTCGGTCGTTGGTCGCATCGATGATCGCTGTATGCGCAAAGGCTTTCAGAGACAGATCCGCCGACGCCGCGGCCACGCGCAGCGCGGCCATTTCCTCGTCGGTGAAGGTGAGATTCAATGCGGGCATACACAAGGGTACCGCAATCGGTACCCGAAACGGTACCTGGGAGCACCCCTGCAATGCGATGCAACCCTGTCGGCGCCGGATGTATCGGAGTGTGCTGAGTAGCACCACGTGTGGTGACAGCCACCACCCAACGCGACTCGAGGAACACACCATGAAGGCAGCCAGGTTCTACGGTCGAAACGACATCAGGATCGACGACATCCCTGAACCGGCCACCCGACCGGGGACTGTCAAAGTCGAGGTGGAGTGGTGTGGCATCTGCGGCACCGACCTCCACGAATATCTCGACGGACCGATCTTCGCTCCACCGGCAGACGCTCCGCATCCGCTGACGGGTGAGACGGTTCCGATCACACTCGGCCACGAATTCGCAGGTGTTGTTGCCGAGGTCGGCGACGGTGTCGACGACGTACGAATCGGAGACCGAGTCGTGGTCGAGCCGTACATCATCTGCGGACGCTGCGATGCCTGTAGGAACGGTCGCTACAACGTCTGCCAGTCGCTCGGCTTCGTGGGGCTGTCCGGCTACGGTGGCGGCTTCTCTCAGTTCGTCGTCGCTGAACGACGCTGGATTCACCCGCTCGGCGAATTGGCGACCGACGTCGGCGCGCTCATCGAACCGCTCGCTGTCGCGTACCACGCGGTGCGACTGTCGGGCGCGAAGCCGTCGCACAGTGCCGTCGTATTCGGTGCGGGCCCTATCGGTTTGGTGACCACCGCGTCGCTGCGAGCGGCCGGCGTGGAGCAGGTGATCGTCGTCGAGCCTGCCACTGTGCGGAAGGCCAAGGCCGAAATCGCGGGCGCCGCAAACGTTATCGACCCAACTGTCGGTGACGTGGTCGAGCAGATCCTCGATCTCACGGACGGCAGGGGAGCGGACGTCTCGTTCGAGTGCGCAGGGATCGACGCCGTACTCTCGTCCGCGATTCGTTCCACCAGGGCGGGCGGCACCTGCGTGAACGTTGCGATCTGGGGTCACGAAGCGCGAGTTGCGATGAACGACTTGGTGTTCCGTGAGATAGACGTGCTCGGCAGCCTTGCCTACGCGAACGATCCCCCGGCGACGATCGAGATGGTCGCGAGCGGTCGGGTCGATCCGTACCAATTCATCACCGGCAGAATCGCTCTCGACGACATCGTTAAGAGTGGTTTCGAGGAGCTGATCTCGAACAAGGAGGAGAACGTCAAAATCCTTGTGAAGCCGTGATCTCGGCTTCTACACGACAGCGATCACGACCTTGGCCCGCGCGTGTTCGCTCTCCAGGTATTCGATCGCCGCAGGCGTGTCGGCAAGCGGATACGTCCGGTCGATGATCGGTGTGACCTGGCCGGACTCGATGAGTTTGCGCAGTTCGATCAAAGTTTCGCTGCTCGGTTTGGCGGTAGGTGCCCGAATGGACTGCTTGGAGAACAGGCCGCGGATCTGGCCGCCGACGATAAGTGAGACCGGACCGAGGAAGCTGCCACCTTCGTAAGTTCCACCGCCGGACAGTATGAGGGTTCCCGTCGGTTCGAGCAGGCCCCGCAGGTCTTTCAGGCGCCGGTTTCCGACGAGGTCGAGCACGGTATCGAAGCGGCCGACCACGTCGTCGCGGGTGTAGTCGACGACGTGCTTTGCGCCGATCGAGCGAACAAGTTCCACATTTCTCGTGCTGCACACCGCGGTTACCTCGGCACCCATTGCGGCTGCGATCTGCACGGCAAATGTGCCTACGCCGCCCGAAGCGCCGTTGATCAGCACCCGGTCGCCTGCGGTTACGTGACGCAAGAGCGTTATCGCCGTGACTGCGGCGAGCGGTACGGCCGCCGCTTGCTCGAAAGTCAGATTCTCGGGCTTTCGGTCGAGGTTGGCCCGTGGCGCGCACACGTAGTCCGCGAAGGCGCCTGCGGCCGCTTCGCCGTAGACAGCCTCACCTGGCAGCAGATCGCGGACACCCGAACCGACCGCCTCGACCGTTCCGGCGAAGTCGACGCCGTGGATCGGTTGCTTGGGACCTCGCCGCCCGAAGATCTTTGTATCCATCCAGCGTGCGATGCGCGGGTCTCCGCGCATTACGTGCCAGTCGCGCGCATTGATCGACGCTGCATGCACTCGCACCAACACCTCGTTCGCGCCGGCCACCGGTCGATCGACCTCCTGCATCGTCAGCGAATCCGTTGAGCCGTAATGCGTTTGAACGATCGCTCTCATAACTGAGGACAGTAGGCGGCCGCGCCGCTCGATCACATCAGGGACAACCCTGAAATTTCGGACAAATCGTCAGCCGACGGACTCGACCGCACGAACGTTGGATTCGAAGGATGCCGTGCGTTCGGTGACCAGCGCTGGGCGTTCGACAAGGGAGACCTCGACACGTGCGCCCGGCGCCAGGACAGCGGCGTCGTGGCCTGGAACGTCCGCCTGAAGTTCCACACCATTCAAATCGACGTGCAGTCTCGCTGTCGCGCCGCGGAACGACGACCTTGTCACCAGCCCGGCACCGCCGTCAGTTGCTCGAAGTCGTATCGCTTCGGGTCGAACGAGGACGTCGACGTCGGAATGCGCGGGAATGTCCCCGTCGATGGGTAGGTACTGGCCGAGGACGGCGACGCGGTTGCCGTCGATCACACCCGGAATATGGTTCATCGAGCCGATGAACTCTGCGACGAACGCCGTCGCAGGGTGTTCGTAGATTCGGTCCGGGGTGCCGACCTGTTCGAGCCTGCCGCCGCGTAGGACGGCGACGCGGTCTGCCATCGACAGAGCCTCTTCCTGATCGTGCGTGACGAACAGGGTTGTGACGCCGAGGTCGATCTGGAGTCGGCGGATCTCTTCGCGAAGGCTGACACGTACTTTCGCGTCGAGCGCTGACAGCGGTTCGTCGAGCAGGAGCACACTTGGTTCCATTGCGAGCGCGCGTGCAAGTGCGACACGTTGTTGCTGTCCACCGGAAAGTTGGTGTGGGTAGCGGTCGCCGACGCTGGGGAGTCCGACCAGCTCGAGTAGTTCTTCCGCGCGCGAATGTCGCTTGGCCGCAGCGACTTTCCGGATCCGCATGCCGAAGCCGACGTTGTCGCGAGCCGTCAGGTGGGGGAACAGGCTGTAGGACTGAAAGACCATCGCGGCGTCGCGCCGGTTGGCCGGCACTTTGGTGATGTCCTTGTCGTTGACAAGGATCGCGCCGCTGTCCGGTCGTTCGAAACCGGCGACGCAGCTCAGCGCGGTGGTCTTGCCGCATCCGGACGGGCCGAGCAGGGCGACCAGCTCGCCTGATTCGATCGTGAGATCGAGATCGTCGAGCGCGACAGTCGAGCCGAAGGTGCGACGGAGGTTTCGTAGCTCCACCCGTGAGGTCATTTTCGTTTCCTTCCAACGCCGGATACGACGAGTAGCAGCGCCCAGGTGACGATCAGGCTGAGCAACGAGACAGCGACGGAGAGTTGGGCATTCGCGCCGGAGATCGTCACGATCCACACCGCGAAGGGTTGGAATCCGAGCAGGACCGCGATCGTGTATTCGCCGAGAACCAGTGCAAGCGTGAGGAATGCAGCGCTCGCGATCGAGGTGCGCAGGTTGGGCAGAATGGTCCGGAACATAACCGTGAGCCAACCCGCGCCGAGATTGCGCGAGGCTTCGACAAGGGTGCGAACGTCGATGGCGCGCAGACCCGCGTCGAGTGAGCGGTAGACATAGGGCGTTGCCAGCACGACGTAGGCGAGCACGAGCACGATGGGGAAGTTGGGCTTCTGGATTGCGATCAGCGTTTGCCAGAACGGGGTATTCGCCAGATGTTCCGGGCCCCAACGTAATACGGTGCTGATCCCAGCCACGAACGTGATCGGTGGCACCACGAGCGGTAGCGTGCAGACCACTTCGAGCACCTGGCCGAGCTTGGGTGCTCCGAGTCGAACGGCGAGCATCGCGGGCAACATCAGGGCGAGCACGACGACGATGGTTGCGACGCCCAATCCCAATGACGTAAATAGAGATTTGGTGAAGCCTTCGGCCGAGAGAATGTTGCCGTAGGTGGCGAACGAGAATCCACCGGCCTCGCTGTGGATGGTGAACCAGAACGACGCAGCAAGGGGGAGTATGAAATACAACCCGGCAATCGCGAGCACTGCAGCCCGGCCGAGGCGTGGCCGCTCGATCGTGGTCAGTCCAGCCATCGCGAGCTCCTTTTCCGCAGCGGCAGATAGACCGCCATGACCAGGGCGGCGACGATGACCATGTCGAGACTCAACGCGAGTGCCAGATTCTCTTTTCCGACAAGCACATTTCCTGACAGCGCGTCGGCGATCTGCAGGGTGACGAGGGGAACGGTCGCACCGACCATCGCCGCGGCAGTTGCGTACGCGGCGAAGGCGCCACCGAACAGCAGCACCATGCCGCCGATCAGCGACGGTAGAAGCACCGGCACGCCGACATGTCGCCAGTACTGCCACGTCGTCGCACCGTTGTTGAGAGCGGCTTCGCGCCAGTGCGGACGGAGTCCGTCGAGGGCGGGGGTGATCACCAGCACCATCAGTGGGATCGAGAAGTACAGGTAGACGATCGCAAGGCCGGAGAACGTGTACAGAGACCAGCCCTTGTCACCCAGACCGAACATGGTGGTGAGAAGTCCGGCGTTGCCGAGGGTCGCGATCCAGGCGAAGGCGAGCGGGACACCACCGAAGTTGGCCAAGACGCCGGACGCGGTGAGGACGGCCTCGCGCAGGAAGGTTCCGCGCGAGGTCACGACAGCCTGGGCAAGGATGGTGCCGAGTATTGCGCCGACGACCGCAACCAACGCGGCCAGTTTCACACTGGACCAGAGCGCGGTGCGGTACGCGCCCTGCAGGCTTTCGGTCATGTTGTCGAGGCCGAGGTGTGACGTACCCGATGTGGGGTCCTCGACGGTGAACGCCGAAACCAGCACCGCTATCGCGGGGATGCCGAATGCCAACGCAAGAAAGGTCAGCAGTGGCAATGCGGCAAGCCACGAGCGGGATGTCTGTGCCGATTTCTTGCGCGCCGGTCCGGAGGTGGATACCGGACCGGGCGCAAGCGTTGGTATAGCGGTCGTCATGGGTTGAATCAGCCGGCCATGGCGGTGGCCCAGCCGTTGGCAAGGGCCTCCTTGGCTTTGGCGGCCTGCGCCTCGTCGGGGAACGTCGGAGTGCCGTCGACCTTGGGCAGCTTGGCGACGGCGGCACCGTCGACGCTGCCACTCTCGGCAATTGCGGTCAGCGTCACCGGTCGCGCGTAGCCCTTCAGCCACAGGTTCTGGCCCTCGGCGCTGAAGAGGAACTCCTGCCACAGTCGCGCCGCGGCCGGGTGCGGGGCGTCCTTGTTGATGGCCTGGGAGTAGAACTGCGCGAAGATTCCGTCGGTCGGGACAGCGACCTTCCAGTCGACGCCCTTGCCTGCGTACTTGTCGGCGTAACCGACATTGAGGTAGTCCCAGTCGATGCTGATCGGGGTCTCACCCTTTTCGATCGTCGCGGGAGTCGATTCGACCGGGTTGAAATTGCCTGCGGCCTTGAGCTTTCCGAAGAATTCGATGCCCGGTGCAATGTCGTCGAACGACCCGCCGTTGGCGAGTGCTGCCGCGAACACTCCGGCATAGGCAGAACCGGACTTGGTCGGGTTGCCGTTCAGCGCGACCTTGCCCTTGTATTCGGGCTTGAGCAGATCAGCGAAGGTCTGGGGGCACACCGCAATCTTCGCGGCGTCACAACCGATCGAGACGTAGCCGCCGTAGTCGTTGACCCACTTGCCTTCCGGGTCTTTCTGTCCTGCGGGAATGCTGTCCCAGGTCGCAACCTTGTACGGCGCGAACAGACCCTCTTGGGCGCCGCTGTTGGCGAAGGACTGCCCGAGGTCGAGAACATCCGGTGCGCGATCCTGCCCCTTGCGGGTCTTCACAGCGTTGATCTCGTCGGAACTGGAGCCGTCGGGGTTCTCGTTCTCGATCTTGATCCCGTACTTCGTTTCGAACGTCTTCATGATCTCGCCGTAGTTCGCCCAGTCCGGCGGCAGCGTGATCGTGTGGAGCGTGCCTTCCTTCTTGGCGGCCTCCACAAGCTTGTCCATCCCACCGAAGTCGGCGACCGAGGTTGCAGTGCGAGCGTCGGTGCCGTCTGCAGAAGAACTGGAGGTGTCGGGCGCGGATCCGCACGCGGTGAGAACGGCGCACGCGACCGCGACCGTTGTTGTGAGTGTTGCGAAGCGAGTTCGAGATACGAACACGACGTCTCCTCGTCGTTCGGTGGCGTCCAACTTGGCTGGACAAGTCGCCAGCTAGTAAGCCCCTCGTAGGTGTACGGGAGGCTAACTGCAGGTAATCATTGTGCGCGAAAAGTCGAAACAGTGGCGACCTTTTCGCTCTTGTTCGTTCACGCTGGGCGATGTTCACGAAAAGTTAACTTGGCTAGCCAAGTTGACTTATGGTGCTGTTCTTGGCATGCGGCCCCGCGTTGATAGCCTTGTCCGGTGAGCCAGCCAACCGATGCGTCTGCACGATATCGGCAGATCGCTGCAGATCTGTTGAAACAGATTGCCGCACAGGAGTACAAGGACGGAGCGTCGCTACCGTCGGAGAGCGAGTTGGCCAGCCGGTACGACGTTTCGAGAGGCACGATCCGTCAGGCCTTCGCCAAGTTGCGCGGGGACGGTGTCATCGCGTCGCGACAGGGCGCTCGCCGCGTGGTCGTCGCGTCTCCACGCGTGCAGAGTTTCGACGAGTTGTACAGCTTCTCTCGCTGGGCGCGTGCGACCGGTGATCTTCCCGCCAGCCGCACCGTCGCGTTGGAGTTGCGTACGGCAACGACTGAGGAGTGCAAGCAGCTCGACCTCGAGGAGGGCAGCAGGGTCTACCACCTCACCCGGGTCCGGTTGCTCGGGGGAGAGCCGGTGATGATCGAGCGGACCGCCTATGTCGAGAAGGTCGGCGCGGTGCTGCCCGGAATCGCCCTGGATTCGGAATCCATCACGGATCGGTTGGACGAACTCGGTGTCGTCTTGCACTCGGCTGATCACACCATCGACGCGTTGGCGGCGACCGCGGCCGACGCCCGACTGCTGGGCGTGCGGCCGCGGACCCCGTTGTTGCGCGAGCGACGGCGCACTGCGGATCCTGCCGGTATGCCGATCGAATGGTCGGACGACCGCTGGCGGTCGGACGCCATCGCGTTCAGTGTTCGGAACACGCGCGACGTGAGCAGCCTTCTCAAACGCGGATCGCCACAGCCCTGATCGCAGGCATGAACTCGTCGAACGTCAGCGTCGGCGCATCCGCGTTCTTGCCGGCATCTTCCCAGCGGCGCAACGTTATTGCATCGCGGTGGTACGGGTTGTTTTCGAACTCCGCTACTTCTGCTGCACTCATCGGACCGCCTTGGAGGCCGAGTGTGTAGACCGAAGCGTCGGACAATGCGTCGAAGTAGGACGGTTCTACGGCACACAGATACCGTTTCGCGGCAACGTGCAGGCGCACGGGTTCGGTGATCTCGGGACCGAACCACGTTGCAAGCCAGTCGGCTCCAGCGTCGTCGTGGTGATTCTCTTTGCCCGACATCAGATCTCGCCCGGATACCACTCCGGTGAAGTGCCCGATATCGTGGACGAGTGCCGCGACGACCAGATAGTCCGGGGCGCCTGCCGTCCGTGCGTGTACGGCCGCCTGCAGCATGTGTTGCGCCATGCTGACATCCTCGCCGAGGTAGTCGCGCAGGCCTTCGCCTTCGAACATTTCTCTTAGTCGGTCGACTATGTCGCGCATGGCTATCCTCGGCCTCTCCGCAGTATCGCCAACGTGCTTTCGAGTCCGTCCAGATCGGCGTAGCAGCCTTGCAGATGACGCTCGCCGGCTTCACCTTCGAAACCGGTTCGCGCGTGCAGAAGCCGGACGTTGTCGAAGATGACGCAGTCGCCGGGTTGCATACGCAGAACGATCTGCAGCTCGGGCCGATTTACTACCTCGGCGAATGCTCGGTACGCGTCGTAGAAGCGCACGGCGTCCGTGGACCGAAGGCGGACAGGCTGCATCGAGCGGTTGTTGAAACGAACCTCCCGAATCCGACCGTAGGGATCGAGTCCGATCATCGGCCGGGTCGCGCTGAGTTCCGCGTCGTCGGACGCGAACGTGAAGGTCACCTCGGTACGACTCAACATGTCGAACGCCGCGGGATTCTCCGCACGCAACACCGCAGCTGCCTTGAACGCATCGACGAACCCCGAATCGCCGCCCGCGGTTGCATTGCGTAGGCAGTGCAAGATCTGCAGGGTCGGCACCGGATCGCGATATGGGTTGTCTGTATGCGGTGTGATCGGGAGGCCGGTGAACGCCAGGTTCACCGGATTTGCCTCGATCCTGACGTCGAACAACTCGCCGTAGTTCGTGTCTCGAACGAAACCGAAGCTGGTGGCAACGTCCAGCACACGGCGCTCGGTGGTTTCGACGCCACGAAGCACCACGAAGCCCTTACGGACCACCGCATCGAGCGCTGCGGCTTTCGCCCCGGCGTCACGTTGGTAGGAAGCCCAGTCGGCCTCGGGTATCGGACCGAGATCGTTTGCGTCCCAGAGGATTTTGGCGTCTTCGGAGCGTACGTCGGCAGGGGGTTCGTTCGCGTCCGGCAGCTAGGAGTTGAGCCAGTCGCTGTCGAACACCGACGCGTGCCCATCGGGCCCGAACCGGATGTGTACAACCCCGTCGTCCTCGTGGACGTGGTCGACGCTGACGTCCTCGGCGAGGTCGCCGATGTTGAAGAGTTTCTGCCCGTTGCCCGGGTGTCTGCACTCGGGGCACGAGCAATTGTCACGTAACCAGATCGCGGGCGCGTCCAGCGTCATCGCTACCTCCACTTGTATAGCCAAGATGTAACTTAGCTGTACATGTTAACGGTGAGGTGACCTGTAGGTGAAATCCCGAAGCTGCTGCGGACGGTGCAACGGCCCCGAATTTATCGCTCGTTCGGGCCCTGACCTGGCGTAATCTGAACCTGGCTCAGCATTCTGCGATGGAGACGCTATGTCGGCGAAGACGCGCGACGGGGTGATTTCCGTGCGCGTGTTCGGCGATCTTGCGCTCCAGGTCGGCGATGTCCCCGTTGCGCTTCCGGACAGCTTGCGATCACGTGCCCTACTCGGTTGGCTGGCAATCAACCCCGGTCCGCATCCGCGTCGAGAGGTGGCGGCTGCGCTGTGGCCCGAGGTTCCCGATGCCAGTGCCCGGCAGAGTGTTCGGAGTGCGCTCTGGTCGTTGCGACGTGCACTCGGCGTGCACGCCGACACTGTTCTGGACACCTCACGTGATCGAATCGAGCTACGCAACGTCGACGTCGATCTGTGGCGGTTCGACGAGTTCGTCGATCGAGACCGACCGGACGAGGCTCTCGCCGTCGGTGCCGGCGAAGTACTGGTCGGACTGGACGAAGAGTGGACTCTCGTTGCGCGAGATACGTACAGGGACAGAGTTATTCAGCTGTTGACCGCGCGCTCGGAGCAGGCCGCGGCGGACGGCGACACGGTCACCGCACTCGAGCGAGCAAGACAGGCGGCTGCGCTGAACCCGTTGTCGGAATCGTGCGCGCGTGTACTTATGTGCCGCTACGAGGAATCGGGCGACCGGCCCGTGGCCCTCGCGGTCTACTCGAAACTCGTCGATCGGCTCAGGCGTGAATTGCGGATCGCGCCGTCGGAGGAGACCTGGCGGCTCGCGGAGAGAATCAGAAACATTCGTCCGGCACCGCAGGAACCCTCGGCACCGAAACGGCAGCTTCGTCCGATGTCGCAGGGCCCGATGGTCGGCCGTGCGGGCGAGCGGCAACAACTGCTCGCGGCATGGCATTCGGCGAAGGCAGGTCGAGGCGGACTTGCTGTAGTGCACGGCGAGGCAGGCATCGGAAAGACTCGACTGATAACCGATCTAGCCGAGACCGCCGCCAGCGAGGGTGCACTGACGGCAGTCGGTACAGCAACGAATCTCGGTGCGCCGTTCTCGCCGTGGGCCGATCTTGCCCGAGCGATAGTGCACGGCATCGGTGGTGTGCCGAAAGGGGAGCTGTTCACGACGGCGCTTGCTCCGCTGCTGCCGACGATGATCGCGCCGACCGCTCCGGGACCGCCGGACCTGGAGTCGGCGCGACTGACCGAGGGACTGCTGGCTCTCGTCGAGTACGCCGCGTCACGCGGACCCCTGCTTGCTGTCCTGGAGGACATGCACGACTGTGACGATTCGAGCGCTGCCGTCCTCGCCCGTGCCGGTCGTAGGTTGTGCGGAATGCCGGTGCTGATCGTCTGGACGCGACGTGATCGACCCATCAGGCCTGCACTTGCCGATGCGGAGCACCAGAACCGTCACCTGCAGATTCCGATGACCGAGGTGCCCCTCGGCCGGCTCGATCCGCGATCGATTGCCGAACTTGCCGCCGCGATCGGGGGACTGTCCGACGACGATCTCGACTGTGTCGTGTCGGCGAGCGACGGTAACGCGCTGCTCGCGGTGGAGTCGACGCGGACGGTTCTGATCGGCGGCCGATCCCTGCCGGAGGGACTGCGCGGCACGATTCGGGCCCGGACCGCGAATCTGCCTGGGAATGCCCGAGATCTGTGCGCGACGCTCGCGGTGGCGGGAAGATTTCTGACTGTCGAAGAAGTGCGGCGCAGGTTGCCCGAGTTGGCGCCCGATGCCCGATTGGACGATGCAGTCCGGCTTGCCGAAGACGCGGGTCTGGTCAGCGTGACCGGCGGGCGTCTCGACTTCTGCCACGCACTGCTTCGCGATGCGTTCTACGCCGAACTGCCCGAACTGGAGCGAGCCCGGATTCATGCGACGGCTGCGCTCGATCTCGCCGAGACCGGTGGTCTCGAGCGCGCAGGCGAGGCGGCGCTACACAGCAAGCGTGCGGGTGATCGCTCCGGCGCCGGCCGCTTGCTGATCCAGGCCGCTGGACACGCGCGATCACTCGGCGCCTTCGAACGCGCTCACGAATTGCTCGTCGAAGCAGCGGACCTAATCCCGAACGACGCCGACATACCGATGGCGTTGGCCGAGGTGTCCGCTTACCGCGGGCGACGCCACGAGTTCGACCGGCATTTCGAGCTGGCGGTGCGAATGACCGAATCCGGCGGTGACCGGGTTGCGGTGGCCAGCGCGCATATCCGGTGCGCAGAATGGAACACCGGTCCGCTGTGTCGGCCCCGCTTGGCCTTGCGATCGTTGCGGACAGCGCTCGAGGTACTCGATCGAGCAGCGGAGCCACCGCGCGACATGCGTGTTCATCTGTTGGCGTCACTCGCGTGGTGCGAAGCCGTGGCCGGCGATGCCGATGCTTGCGACGAACTGATCGCCGAGGCTGCAGCGGGACAGGTTGGCATACCGGAAGATCCATTATTGGCTGTCAGGATCGGCAACGCCCGATCGTTGGTTCTGTTGCGGCGCGGACGATTTACCGAAGCAGCCGAACCAGCCCGGTACGGCGCAGCGATTGCCCGCTCGATCGGGCGAACCGATCTGGTGTACCTCGCGCTTCTCAACGCTGCCGCTGGACTCGCGGCAGGGGGCTATCACGATGCCGCGCTCGACGTGCTCGACGAGGCGCTCGAGGCAGAAGAACAGCAATCCTCGACAGCTCTGGCCGCCGAGATGCTGATGTCGCGTGCATGGGTGCTGTCCAGGCTGGCGCGACACGACGATGCGCTTCGCGACACCTTGGCGGCGCGGGGCCTGGCCGACAACCTGGGCACCATCGAATTGTGCGCGAGAGCCGATGCGGAGATAGGACGAGCCTTGCTGCGCGCCGGCTCCTACGAGGACGCGGAGGCGCGGCTGCTGCGGGCCCTGGACGTCAGTTCTGCCTCGATCTGTCGACCACTGGCGCGCTTGCAACGCGCAGAAGCCCTTGCACGGTTGGGGCGCCACGACGAGTCGGAAGCCGAGTTGCGAGCGACCGTGCTCGAACCGGTGCATGCGGGGGACTGGCCGGACATGTTGGTTGCCCGCATGTCGTCGGTACGCGGGTTGATCGCGGCCGCACGCGGCGAGGTCGACAGAGCGCGAACCGAATACGGACGTGCTGAAAATGGTTGGCGTAGAAGGACAGCTGCGATCGACCTAGGCGACCGTCTGGTCGCCACGATCGCCGATTTCGGCCGACCGGTGATCGGATTGGTCTCTCCCGCAGAGGAACTGCGATCGGTCCGCGCCGATCTCGCTGCTCTCGATCACGACCCCCAGCAAGGAGCGAACAATGCCGACCTTCGATGACTCGACAGAATGTGCGGCCTCTCCGGAGGACGTCTGGCTGACCCTCTACGACCCGCTGCGATTTCCCGAATGGTGGACCGGAATCGAGTCCGCAGTATCGGGCGACGAACTGGGAGGGGACGCGGACATCACCATCTACCCCGATGGCTATCCGGACTTCCCGATGCCGCAACTCGTACAGTCGCGCACCGACGACCTCCGCGTCACGGTGACCTGCACGGTGTCGGAACTTGCCTTCGACTGGCGACTCGAGCCAGTGGACACAGGGACCCGCATCTCGGTCCACGTCGAAATACCCGAGTCGGAAGCACACCGTTTGGCGACTCAGCAGAGTGTGATCTCGTCCTCGCTACGGCGCCTCGCTGAGGTCGCCTCGCACGGATAGTGTTGTCCGAACTACGGTTTGGCTTCGAGAACCATGTTGAACGGTGTCTCGGCTGCGCGTCGAAATTGAGTGAAACCGGCTTGCCTCGCGACCTCTTCGAGCCGCTGCTCTCCTGCTTGCGCGCCAAGACATGCGCCGACGTCCTGCGCGCGTGAGGCGGGCGTGCAGATGAACGTCGACGCCGAATAGAACACTCGTCCAACAGGATTCAGGTTCTCTGCCAACGAATTTCCTGCCATCGGTTCGACCAACAACAGTGTGCCGTCGGAATTCAGCGACTCCCGGACGTGGCGAGCAGCGCCGACCGGATCGCCCATATCGTGCAGGCAGTCGAACATCGTGACAAGGTCGAAATCGGTTCCAGGGTAGTCCGCGGCTCCTGCGACCTCGAAGCGCACCCTGTCGGATACGCCGGCAACGTCAGCGGCAATTCGTGCTTGGACGACGGACGCCTCGTGGTAGTCGAAGCCGACGAACGTCGACCGCGGAAAACCCTGCGCCATGATGATCGTCGATGCACCGTGCCCGCATCCCACATCGGCAACGTTCGCGCCGCTGAGCAGTTTTGCCTCCACACCGCGCAGCGCCGGAATCCAATTGTCGACGAGGTTGGCGGCGTAACCCGGACGGAAGAATCGTTCCGTACCGGCGAACAGTTCGTGATGGTGCTCGTGCCAGCCGACGCCACGACCGGTTCGAAAGGCCTCGATGATCGTGTCGGCGTCCTTGTATACCGACGCCGCAATTTCGAACGCGCCCGGTAGAAAAGTTGGGCTGTGCGAGTCTGCGAGACACACGATCTGAGCGGGTGTCAGCGAGAAGTTGCTTTCGCCGTCGAAGTCTACGTAGCCGCCGGCTGCCTGGCCCGACAACCATTCCCGAACGTAGCGGGGGTCGGTGTCGGTTCGCTCCGCGAGTTCCTCGGCAGTGGCGGACCCGAGCTCGGCGAGAGCCCGATAGAGCCCGAGGCGGTCGCCGAGAATGACCCCGGCGGACGCCAGCGCTGCGCCGAAGTCGACGACGAATCGGCCGAGGAATGCCTCGACGTCAGCTTGGGAAGCCTGTGGTGCGGTGGTAGTCATGGGACGCTCCTGTCCGGATACTTCGGGATCTGTATCGGACCAGAGTGCGACGTCGGGCGTGCCGCCACCGTCAAGCGAGCGTCAATGTTGATCGCCGGAAAGTGCGCGATTGCTCTCGGTATCCGAGAGCATCGCCACACTGTTCCGCTAACCGACTGCTACCCCGACAATGCGGCGTTGAACGTTTCGCTCGGCCGCATCACCTTGACGGTCTTGTCGTCGTCGGGAAGGTAGTACCCGCCGATGTCGACCGGGTTGCCCTGCACCTCGGCGAGTTCGTCGATGATCTTCTGCTCGTTTTCGCTCAGAGTCTTGGCGAGCGTCGCGAACTTCTCGGCCAACTCAGGGTCGTCGGTCTGCGCGGCGAGTTCTTCGGCCCAATACAGCGCGAGATAGAACTGGCTTCCGCGGTTGTCGATCTCGCCTGTCTTGCGCGACGGGTTCTTGTTGTTTTCCAGCAGCTTGCCGGTCGCAGCGTCCAGCGTCGTCGCCAAGATGGTCGCGCGCTTGTTGTCGGTCTTGCGGCCGAGGTCTTCGAGACTTACCGCGAGAGCGAGGAATTCGCCGAGTGAATCCCAGCGCAGATGGTCTTCTTCGACCAACTGCGTGACGTGTTTCGGCGCCGAACCGCCTGCTCCCGTTTCGTACAATCCGCCACCGGCCATCAACGGCACGACCGAGAGCATCTTGGCGCTCGTGCCGAGCTCCAGGATCGGGAACAGGTCGGTCAGGTAGTCGCGGAGGATATTGCCGGTCGCGGCGATGGTGTCGAGACCTCGCATAGCCCGCTCCAGCGTGTATCGCATGGACCGCACCTGCGACATGATCTGGATGTCGAGGCCCTCGGTGTCGTGATCTTTCAGGTAGAGGCGCACCTTCTTGATCAGCTCGTTCTCGTGCGGACGATACGGGTCCAACCAGAACAGCACGGGAGTGCCGGAGTCGCGAGCGCGCGTGACGGCCAGTTTGACCCAGTCGCGGATCGGCGCGTCCTTGACGGTGCACATACGCCAGATGTCGCCTGCTTCGACGTGTTGGGTCAGCAGTACTTCACCGGTGTCGAGGTCGACGATGTTGGCGTCGCCGTCTGCGGGAATTTCGAAGGTCTTGTCGTGGCTGCCGTACTCCTCGGCTTTCTGTGCCATGAGGCCGACGTTCGGCACCGTGCCCATCGTCGCCGGGTCGAAGGCGCCGTTGGTCTTACAGAAGTTGATGATCTCCTGGTAGATACGTGCGAACGTGGACTCCGGCATCACTGCCTTCGTGTCCTTGGTACGTCCGTCGGCGCCGTACATCTTTCCGCCGGAACGGATCATCGCGGGCATCGAGGCGTCGACGATCACATCGCTCGGCGAATGGAAGTTCGTGATGCCGCGTGCCGAATCGACCATCGCCAACTCGGGGCGGTGCTCGTGGCAGTCGTGCAGATCTTTGCTGATCTCGTCTCGTTGCGAGCTGGGCAGGGACTCGATCTTGTCGTACAGATCGCCGAGCCCGTTGTTGACGTTGATGCCCAACTCGTCGAACAGAGCCTGATGCTTTGCAAACGCGTCCTTGTAGAAGACGCGGACAGCGTGGCCGAAGACGATGGGGTGCGAGACCTTCATCATCGTCGCCTTCACGTGGAGCGAGAACATCACGCCGCTCTTGCGTGCGTCCTCCATCTGCTCCTCGTAGAACTCGAGAAGAGCTTTGCGGCTCATGAACATGCTGTCGATGACGTCGCCCTCGCCCATCGGAACTTCGGGCTTGAGCACGATCGTTTCGCCGGCGTCGGTGTTCAGTTCCATCTTCAGATTGCGCGCGCGGTCCAGTGTCATCGACTTCTCGCCGTGGTAGAAGTCGCCGTGCTTCATGTGCGCGACATGGGTGCGCGAGGCCATCGACCATTCGCCCATGCTGTGCGGGTGCTTACGGACGTACTCCTTGACCGCCTTCGGTGCGCGCCGGTCGGAGTTGCCTTCGCGGAGAACCGGATTGACGGCACTACCGAGGAGCTTCCCGTAGCGAGTGCGAAGTTCTCTTTCTTCGTCGGTCTTCGGATTCTGCGGGTAGTCGGGCAGCGCGTAGCCCTTGTCCTGCAACTCTTTGATCGCGTTCACCAGCTGGGGCACCGAGGCGCTGATGTTCGGCAGCTTGATGATGTTGGTCTCGGGGAACTGCGTCAATTCGCCGAGCGCCGCGAGGTTGTCCGGAACCCGCTGCTCCTCGGTCAGGAAATCAGGGAACTCGGCAAGGATGCGGGCAGCGACAGAGATGTCGCTGGTCTCGATCTCGATGCCTGCCGGGTCGGTGAATGCGCGAATGATCGGCAGGAAGGCGTAGGTCGCGAGTCGCGGCGCCTCGTCGGTAAGCGTGTAGATGATGGTCGGCTGCTTGGCAGTCATTTTTTTCGTTCTCCCGACGTCAGAAGTTTCATTGGGTCTAGAGCGGTTCGAATGCCGCCGGGGCTCGTAGCCCTCGCCATCCGCGAACATATCCGATCAGCGCCCGGTGGCGCATCGGGATCACCTATCCGGCGGTGCTCGAGCGCGTGGACGTCGCCTGTGTGGCAGTTCACGACGGCACGACCGGAATCGCCACACCGCGGCCTCGGCCAGGCGTCGTACCCGTCCAGCGGCGATACGCGCGTGTGAATCCCGCAGCGTCGTGATAGCCGAGGCGGCTCGCGACGTCTCCAACCGTGAGTCCGGCGGTGCCGAGCAATTCGTCTGCGATCGTCTCGCGGACTTCGTCGATCAGCTCCCGAAACGATGTCCCGTCGGCGTGCAGTTGCCTCCGCAAGGTTCGCGGGTCGACGTGCAATTCACCTGCAATCTGTTCCATGCTCGGCGACTGGTCGAGGCGGGCGAGTATCAACGAACGGACGTGGCTCGCGACTCCACGGCGGTTGCGTCGTGCCTGCAGTAGGTCGGCGCATTGTCGCTCCAAGATTTGCGCGGTGATCGGATCAGCCTGGGGGAGCGGGGCATCGAGCAGTGCGCGATCGAAGGCCAGGATGTGCCGTTCGCGGCCGGTGAGCAACGTGATGTGAGGCAGGCGGTCACGCATCGCTGCGGCCTCCGCTCCGTCGAGACTCGTCTCGTATCGCACAGCACCGTGGCGTGCGCCTAGGGCGATCGGCATCATGTTCGCGAGTTTGGTCATTTCGCGTTCGACGAAGAATGTCCGCACATCGTCGGGAATCTCGTTGTCGGCGAGGACGACTCGACCCTCGTTGCGGTCCTCCTCGAAGACCGGTCTAATGAAGGCGAAGGAAAGTCCGGTGTATCGGACACCGATCCGGACGAGCTCGCGCAGCGTCGGGCTCGACAGCATCGCGTATGCCCAGGTGCCGAAATGGCCTATCGTGTAACGCATTCCAGCGTCGATCCCGAGGCCGGATGGTTGTCCGAGTGCGCGCGACAAGTTGCGAGCGATAGCGAGTTCCTGGCCCGCTTCGACCTCGAACGTCGGATCCGCGAGCTCGGCAGGCGCCAGCCCGGTACCTGCGAGCAGGTCCGATCGACCGACGCCACGATCGACGCCGAGTTCGAGGAGGATTCGGGCAGCCGCCGTCCCGCGAGGGTGGTCCCACGCGGGTGCGTCGATGCTTGTTGCCGTCGTCATCATGTCCGAAAATGACAATACTCTGCCCGGCGCGGACATGGGCAGGTAAGCGGGCCGGCCGTACCTTACGAACCATGCCTGACAAGACACCCTCTGTGGCCATCATCGGTTGCGGGTTCGGCGGCCTCGGCGCCGCGATCGAACTCGAGCGCAACGGAATCGACAACTACACCGTTTTCGACCGGGGTAGCGGTGTCGGCGGCGTCTGGCGTGACAACACCTACCCAGGCGCGGCATGCGACGTGCCGTCGCCGACGTACTCCTACTCCTACGAGCTGGAAACCGAATGGTCCGCGAGGTTCGGGTCGCAGTCGGAGATCAAGGCGTACCTCGAGCGCTGTGCCGAGAAGTACGGCGTCCTCCAGAAAGCTCGGTTCGATACCGAGATCGTCGCTGCTCGCTTCGATGAGTCGTCCGGACGGTGGGAGCTCGAAATCGAAGGTGGCGAGACGCAGTGGTTCGATGCGTTGATCTGCGCGACCGGTCAGCTGTCGCGGCCGAAGATTCCTGACCTGGACGGCTTGGCTGCATTTGCAGGTGACCATTTTCATTCTGCGCGTTGGGATCACAGTGTCGACCTGACCGGCAAGAAGGTCGCCGTCGTCGGGAGCGGTGCCAGCGCCGTCCAATTGGTGCCGGCGATCGTCGACCAGGTGTCGGAGTTGCACGTGATCCAGCGGTCGCCGAACTGGGTCGGCAACAAGTGGAATCACCGCTCGAACCGTCAGGTCAAGTGGTTGATGCGCAACGTTCCCGGTTTGTCCCGGCTGCAGCACAACGTGGAATGGGCCTGGTACGAAGCGCGGGTGCCGATCATCTTCGATCAGTTCGACCCGCTGCGCGGCGGACTGCACGAGTGGCTGAAGTACAAGATTCGTCGCGAGATCAAGGATCCTGAACTGCGCAAGGCAGTGACCCCGGACTACAAGGTCGGCTGCAACAGGGTGCTGTTGTCGAACGAGTGGTATCCGGCGCTCGATCGCGACCAAACCACCTTGCATGCCAACGCCGTAACTCGGGTGACGCCTGCTGGGCTAGTTCTCGACGACGGCACCGAAGTCGATGCGGACGTGATCATCTGGTGCACCGGATTCACCGCCACCGAGTACCTCGCGCCGATCGACATCACCGGCCGCGACGGCCGAAAACTGCACACCGAGTGGAAGAACGGTCCGGAGGCCTACCTCGGGATCACGGTCTCCGGCTACCCGAATCTGTTTATGATCTACGGCCCGAACACGGGTTCGCTGACGAACACGATCATCTTCCTGTTGGAGAAGCAGGCGCGCTACGCCCGTGAGGCGATTCAGCGGATCGCCAAGGACGGCGGCTGGATCGACGTACGTCAGGACGTCCAGGACGCGTTCAACGAAGAGATCCAACGCAAGTTGTCCGGCACGGTCTTCACGAGCGGATGCCCTGGCTGGTATCACACCGAGGACGGCAAAGTCGTCGCAGTGTGGCCTGGTTCGCACGTTGCGTACGCACGTGCGACAGGCAAGGTCGATTTCGACGCCTACGAGATCGGGACGGTCTCCGCAAATGCGTAAAACATTGGCAGGCAAACGGATTGCGATCACCGGCGGTGCGCGTGGGATCGGCCGCTCGACCGCCGAAGCGTTCGCGGCTGCAGGTGCGTCCGTTGTGATCGGCGATATCGATGCAGCACAGGTCGAGAAGACGGCAGCGGCGATCGCCGAGACATCGGGCGCGCAGGTACTCGGCTTGGCACTCGACGTCACCGACGTCTCCTCGTTCGAGGCCTTCTTGGACACGGCCCTGAAGGAGTTCGGCGAACTCGATGCACTCGTCAACAACGCGGGCATCATGCCGACGGGGAACTTTCTCGACGAGTCGATCGAGCTGGCAGACAGGCAGTTCGCCATCAACACCCGTGGCGTGATCATCGGGTCCAAGCTCGCCGGACGACGTTTCGCCGAACGCGGTAGCGGACACATTGTCAACGTCGCGTCGATCCTCGGGCTGCTCAGTCCACCGGGAGCAGCGACGTATTGCGCGACCAAGCACGCCGTCGTCGGGCTCGGCGAGGCACTGCATCAGGAACTCGAACCGCTAGGCGTCGCGGTGTCGACGATCTGCCCGTCCTTCGTCAATACCGAACTGATCGACGGACTTTCACCGAACTGGCTTGCTCGACGCATCGGCTTCATCGAGCCAGGCGATGTTGCCGACTCGATCCTCGACGCTGTCGCCAGCGGCCGAGGTGGGCAGCGCATAGTGCCGGCCACCACAGGACTCGCAGCCAAATTGCTGTTTCCCCTTCCGGAGGATCTACGAAACAAGATCTCGCGACTTCTGGGTGGGCACGACACCGTCGCCAACGCTGACATCGCGAAGCGGCGTGCATACATCGAAAGCGTGGAGTTGCAGCGTCGTTGAGGGCACGCCTGCCGAGCAGGCCGATGCTGGGGTATCGGCCGAGTGGCCCGGGCAATAACCGCCTGCTCGACGGCGCAATCGCGCAAGAGGTGGAGTAGGACTCCGCGATTCATCGCACCATGACACGGAATGTCGCGAGGGGCACGCGTGCGGATCTGCTTAGGCTCAGTCCGTGGTGGTGAACCGGACTCGCAAGGCACGCATCGCTCGCAGGCGTAAACGTCGTATGGGCTTGGTCGAGCATGATTTGAGCGACGCGCAATGGGCGGCGCTCAAAGAAGCGTGGGGTGGCTGCGCCTACTGCGGAGCGGTCGACAAGCCGCTGCAGCGTGATTGCGTGCAAGCGATTTCGCGCGGCGGTCGGTACACGCTCGACAACATCGCACCCGCGTGTGGTTCCTGCAACGCGAGCAAATGCAACGACGAAGTGACGGCATGGCTACGTCGCAAGCGGCTCGATGAGCGCGCTTTTCTGTTGCGCCACATCGAGATCAAGGCCGCACTGGCCGAGAAGTTCGCGCCGATGTTGGGGGAGGGTCACTCCACTTTTGGTGGAGCGGATGTGCATTCGTCCCGCATAGAGGTACGACTGTGACATTGGCTCCGGGGTTTTGGCGGGCACGTCGCGGCGTGTGGGTCACATTGACGTCGCTGGATGGAGTGAGGGGCACATTCACTCCACATAGAGCACGCGAAACGGGACCGGCCCGCACAAAGCGTGCAGGTCGATCCCGTTGATAGCGCCGAGAACTAGACGAGTGCAGGAGCGAAGGTCGACCTCGCGAACCTGCCTGCCGGTGCGAAGCGAGCCAGCAGTTCCGCCGGATCCTCGCCGGTGACCTGCTGGATGTAAGCACCTGCTGCCTCGGGCGAATCGATGCCGAGGAACGGCTGCGGACGATGCAGCAGAGCGACCAACGCGGACGCGAACCGCGGATCGACCGCTGCGGTGGCGAAGAACTGACCGCCGATGTCAGCGAATTCCGGATCGCTGAGGAACAGGCGCGTGACCTTGTTCGCAGCGTCGGAACGCGCTGCCAGGAAGTCCGCATACTGACCTGCCAGCCACGCTTCGTCGAATGCCCCGTCGTGAATGGTCGCGGCGGCAACGAGGCGCTGCGCCTGGATCAGTCCACCCTGCGCACCCTGTCCGGCGATGGGGTCGTACGCGACGGCGGTGTCACCGAGCGCGGCAACGACATGGCCACTGGCGGTGCGTCCGACGCCCTCGCGGACGACCGGCGTAACCGCACCCTTCAACCAGGAATGCGGATCCTCGATGATGTTCTCGGTCGCGAGCACCTCCGGCAGATCCCAGTCGATGTAGTCGCGGTAGAGGTTCTTGACGATTGCCAACGCAGACTTCGCGGAATCGGCAGCGGCGAAACGGTTGTCCCAGTCGCTGCCGGGGCGTGCCCAGCCGAGGAAGGCCCAGCTCGGGCCGGCGTCCTTGTGCAGGTACGGACCCCACCAGCCCTCGCCCTGTTCGGCGAAGATCGAGAAGCCGCTGTGCCCGCCGCCCGCCGGGCTGCGATGCGCGAAGACGCCCTCGTCGAAGCCGAGCCCAGTGACTGTGACGGTGAGCAAGTGGCGTTGCGGCGCATCGTAAACGGAGCGAACCGGATCGACGGCGAAAAGATTGGACAGGCCGGCGCCGCCGGTTGCTACGAGCGTGAGGTCGTTCGCGCCTGCGATTCCGTCGAGCGTCTCGGGTGTGACCGGCTCGACTACGAAGCGGCCGCCACGCTCCTGGAACGTGGTGAGGCGCTCGTCGGCTTTGAGTCGGGTGTCGACAGCGACGCCGACGTAGCCGTCGAAGTTGCCGTCGAATGCGATCAGTTCGGCGTTCTGTTCGCCGGCGATACGCACACTCAAGCCGGAATGCCTTGGGGCACGGGATGTGTACGGGTCGAGTCCGAGCGCGATCTCGGCCTGCTGGGTCTCACCGAACTCGAGCGCGGTGCCTGCGGCAGGTACGTCGTTGCGCAACGAGCGTTGGTCGCGGTCGCTGTAGAGGGTGACGGCGAAGCCGGCGTCGAGCAAACCGAGTGCGGCGGTAACTCCTGTCTGGCCTGCGCCGATCACGGCGGCCTTACGGGCGGAGGAGGAATTGGGGTTTTGGTTGGTCATGCTCGAATTGTTCCGTCGCGGAGCGTACTTCGGCACAGTTGCGATCACGGCGAATGGATAGAGTGCACAGCATGTGCGACTGACTATCATTACGCAATGTCTTTCACCGTTGCCGAACTTGTCGGAGACAGCGCCGAACAATACGTGCAGTTGACCGCGCAGGCAGAGGCGCTGACAGCGGGGGAGAGCGACCGAATAGCCAACGCGGCGAATGTGTCCGCCTTGCTGTTTTACGCCTTGCCGGACGTGAACTGGGTGGGCTTCTACCTGTTCGACGGCTGCGAGTTGGTGGTCGGCCCGTTTCAGGGCAAGCCCGCGTGCATCCGAATCCCGTTGGGTACCGGGGTGTGTGGGACGGCAGCGGCGACCCGGCAGACCCAGGTGGTCCCGGATGTGCACGCCTTCGCCGGGCACATCGCCTGTGACGCAGACACTCGGTCCGAAATCGTGGTTCCGTTGGTGCGGGCAGGCGAACTCATCGGTGTGCTTGACCTGGACAGCCCGCTGCCCAACCGTTTCGGCGATGCCGATCGGGTCGGGCTCGAAGCGATCGCCGAGGTTTTCTTGGAATCCCTCGGCGATCGCACGACCTAAACGGTCAACGCAGTCGCGCGAACCTCCGAGTCCGGCAGTGCGGTCGAACCGGGCGCCCCGATGCGGTAGTTCGCGCCGCGGTGATTGTCGGGCACTCGGTCACCAGCGCCGAGCAACTTGTTGCGCAGCGTGCCCGCCTCGTACTCGGATGCATAGACACCACGTTCGGTCAGGACCGGAACGACATGGGTGACAATGTCTTCGAACGATCCCGGCGTGATCGCGTACGCCAGGTTGAAACCGTCGAGATCGGTTTCGTCGACCCATTCCTGCAACTCGTCCGCAACGGTCTCACCGGATCCGACGAACACCGGACCCATGCCGCCGATACCAGCCCAGCGTCCGATGTCGCGCACCGTCCACTCGCGACCGTCGTCGTCGAATTCCTGGAACGCAGCGACCGCCGACTGGATCGCGTTGCTCTCGACCTGTCCGATCGGATCGTCGAGATCGTAGGTGGACAAGTCGATTCCCATCCAACCCGACATGAACACGAGCCCGCCTTCGACGCTCGCGTAGGACAGGTACTCCTCGTGTTTGCGTTGTGCCGCGTCGTCGGTGGCGTCGGTGACGATGGTTGCCAGCGCGTAGATTCTGGCCGCGTAACGGTCGCGGCCCGCCGCTTCGAGTGCATCCCGGATTCGCGAGACGGTCTGCGCCAGCACACGCTTGGACGGCCCAGCGACGAAGATCGCCTCCGCATTCTCTGCGGCGAATCGCACGCCACGAGGTGATGCGCCGGCTTGATAGATCACCGGCGTGCGTTGTGGTGAGGGCTCCGACAGATGGACGCCGGGAACCGTGAAATGCGTTCCCTTGTGGCCGATGTGGTGGACCTTGGCGGGATCGACGAAGACGCCGCTCACCGGATCGCGAACAACCGCGTCGTCTTCCCACGAACCTTCCCACAGCTTGTAGAGCACCTCGAGGTACTCGTCCGCGTGGTCGTAGCGCGCATCGTGATCGAGTTGATCGTCGGCGCCGAAATTTCTTGCAGCCGAAGGCAAGTAGCCGGTGACCACGTTCCAGCCGAGCCGGCCCTTGGTGAGGTGGTCCAACGTCGAGAGCCGGCGCGCGAACGGATATGGATGCTCGAATCCGGTCCCGGTCGTGATTCCGAAACCGAGATTGCGGGTTGCCGCGGCCATCGCCGAAACGAGCAGCAACGGATCGGAGACGGGAATCTGCGCACCCTGTCGGATCGCTTCGGTGTCGTCACCCCCGTAGACGTCGTAGGTGCCGAGTACGTCGGCGATGAAGATACCGTCGAATCGGCCCTGCTCCAACAGCTTTGCCAAATCGATCCAGTAATCGAGATCCTTGTAACGATGCGACTGATCATCGGGGTGACGCCAGAGGCCCGGTGACTGGTGGGCAACGCAGTTCATGTCGAACGCGTTGAACCTGATTCTGCGGCTCATCGGGTGGCTTCCTGTGGTGTCTTACGCTCGCCCGCACTCCACGCAAAAGGCAGGTCGGTACCGTTGAGCAGGTGGTCGCCGATCGATCGCGCCTTGAAGATCGCAGGGTTGTGCACCGAGATGGTGCGAGCGTTACGCCAATGCCGGTCGAACCGCAGGCGTTCCGAGACGATCGACGCACCACCAAGTTCGAATATTTGGCTGGTGGCGGTGAGGACCGTGTCGATCACGCCGAGCTGAGCTTGGCCTGCCGCGAGTTCTGCTGCGACAAGACTCTTTTCGTCGGTCGCGCCACTGTCGAGGACGCCGTCCAACACGTCGGCGACCGCGAGGACGCTGGCACGCGCGGCGAACGATGCCGCGGACAACCGACCGATGACCTGCTGCACGAGGGGATCTTCGCGTGGCAGATCAGCGGAAGCGTGGGTGAACGTACGGGTCCGAGCCGAAACCCACTCGCGCACATCGCGTTCGGCTCGCTGCGCAATGCCGGCGAGCACGGCGAGCTGGAACAGTTGCAGGTACGACGTCGCATAGGTCGGTCCGGCGCCGCCGTAGCCGGGTCCGAGGATCCGGTCATCGGCGACTGCGACATCGGTGAATTCGGTTGTGCCGCTCGCCGTAAGTCGTTGACCGAA
Source organism: Antrihabitans spumae (assembly GCF_043944905.1). Lineage (NCBI taxonomy): Bacteria > Bacillati > Actinomycetota > Actinomycetes > Mycobacteriales > Nocardiaceae > Antrihabitans > Antrihabitans spumae. The sequence continues at coordinate 89,364 of NZ_JBIMSN010000026.1, read as the reverse complement.
GCCGTCCCAGTCGTCGTGCTGACGGACACCCTCGGCGTTTGCATCGACCAGCACGCCGAGACGTTCACCGTCGCGGTCGGCGGCGACCAGAATGTGGTCGGCGTACAACGAGCCGGTGCTGTACGACTTCACGCCGTTGAGCACCCACGCGTCGCCCACGGGGGTAAGGGTGGTCCGGTAGCGGTCGACCGCGCCGACGCCGGGTTCGGTAATCGCATTGCCCACGAGTGTGCCGGTGCTGACGGCGCGCAACCAGCCATCACGCGCGGATCCCTGCTCGGCGAGCAACTGATCCTCGACGAAGACGAAATGGACGCGCAGCGCCTGCGGCAGATTGGATTCGGCTGCAGCAAGGTCTATGAGAAGGCGGAACAACTGCCGAACAGTGACGCCGTAGCCGCCGTGCTCGACCGGCACGCGCAATGCACCGAACTTGGCTTCTTTCAGCCAGCCGACCTCGTCGTAGGGCAGCTGGCGGTCGACCTCGCGCGCCACTGCGCCGACGGCGATCCGGTCGAAAATCGGTGCGAAGATCGCGTCCAACTCGGAATCGGCAGTTCTGCTCGCGGCAGTCTTCGGAGCAATAGATGTCATAGACGAGATCGTCGTCCAGAAGTCGGTTTCGCCAACGAGTTGCGCGCAGCGGGAATGAAAAGGTTGCCCCTCGACGGGTCGGGGTGGCGGCGGCGTTCGACGTATCTGTTACGGATGTAAACGGCAATGCATAGACTCACCGACATTCGTCGCCGACCGAACCCGGTCGGTGAGGACGCGCATCGTGGCGCGCACCCAACTGTCAGGAGTCGAAGTTGACCGAGCATTTCGATCACATCATCGTCGGAGCGGGACTCTCTGGGATCGGCGCGGCAGTCCATCTCGGTAGGCGGCTTCCCGAGCGGTCGTATGTTGTGCTCGAATCTCGTCACACGCTCGGGGGGACCTGGGACCTGTTCCGCTACCCGGGGGTCCGATCCGATTCGGACATGTACACCCTCGGCTACCGGTTCAAGCCGTGGACCGGACGGAAGGCCATCGCTGACGGCGCGGACATCCGTGCCTACATAGAGGAAGCGGCAACTGAGAACGGGGTCCTCGACCACATCCGCTACAACAGCAAGGTTGTGCGCGCGGAGTGGTCGAGCGCCGACGAACGGTGGACGGTCAGCATCGAGCACACCGATACCGGCGAGACGTCGCAGCTCACGTGCGACTTCCTGATGTCGACATCGGGCTACTACCGCTACGACGAGGGTTTCACGCCGGACTTTGCCGGGCTGAGCGACTTCGAGGGACAGATCGTTCACCCGCAGCACTGGCCGCAAGATCTCGACTTCGCGGGCAAACGAGTGGTCGTCATCGGTTCGGGTGCGACCGCGGTGACGCTCATTCCGAACCTCGCGAAGGTAGCTGCGCACGTGACAATGTTGCAGCGGTCGCCGACCTACATCATCAGCCAGCCGACGACGGACCCCATCGCCGAGCAGCTGATCAAGCGACTCCCGTCGCGGTACGCGTCCAAGGCGGTGCGTGGCCGCTATCTGGCCATCAGTATCGGGTTCTACGAATTCTGCCGACGTCGCCCGAACGAGGCACGGCTGCTGCTGCGCAAGTTGCTCGAACGCCAACTTCCCGACGACGTCGATTTCGACACCCATTTCAAGCCGAAGTACGACCCGTGGGACCAGCGGCTCTGTTTGGTTCCCAGCGGTGATCTGTTCAAAGCGCTCCGCAAGCACACGGTCGACATCGTGACCGACCACATCGACACCTTTACCGAGACCGGTATCCGGCTGCAGTCGGGCAAGGAGATCGATGCGGACATCGTTGTCACGGCAACGGGTCTCAACCTGCACGTGTTCGGTGGGGTGCAACTCGCTGTGGACGGCGAGGATGTCGATCTCCCATCGACGATGGCATACAAGGGCATGATGCTCAGCGGCATCCCGAACTTCGTCTTCGTCATCGGATACACCAACGCGTCGTGGACACTGAAGGCTGATCTGGTGTGTGAGTACACCGTCCGATTGTTGAAGCACATGAAGAAGAGCGGAAAGACGGTTATGGTGCCGCGTCGCAATCCGGATGTCGGCGAAGAACCGTTTCTGGACTTCGCGGCGAATTACGTTCTGCGGACCGTCGACAAGTTCCCGAAGCAAGGTTCCGAGGCGCCGTGGAAGCTGAAGATGAATTTCTTCGTCGACCGAGTCAACTTGCGCAGCGGCAGTATTCACGACGATGTCTTGGAGTTCTCCGGACCGGTCTCTTGATCGGCCGTCCAAATTCGCGCACTTAAAATCGCCATGATTCCAAAGGTTTACGCGTCCAGGGTTGCTTTGTTCTGCCAGGTATCGATGTAGTCGACCGTTTTACGGGCGCCGATCGAGCTACCGAAACGCCGACGCGATTCGCAGTCCAGCGGTAACGTCGCCGTCCGATGTACCGGAAATCGGTGCACCACGAACAAAGTGGCCCGCGGGAGGACGTTTCGTGAGTATCTGGAATTACCTCGACGGACGGGGGGAGTTTCTTGCGTTTCTGACGTATCAGCATGCGTCGCTTGCTTTTCAGACCGTCCTCGTCGGAACACTCGTCGCGATCGTCATCGCAATAGCGGTGTATCGATTCCCATTGTTCTCCGCGTTGACCCTCACGAGCAGCCGCGTGGCGTTGACCATTCCGTCGCTGGCCTTGCTGGCATTGCTGATCGTTCCGTTCGGTCTCGGCGTAGTTCCGTCGTTCATCATGCTGGCGTTTTTTGCGGCGATGCCGGTGATCGGAAACGCGATCGTCGGCTTGCGATCGGTGCCGGATTCCGTCATCGAATCCGCCAAGGGAATCGGGCTTTCGCGTCGCCGCATCTTGTTCTCGGTGTCGCTGCCCATGGCGTGGCCGGTCATCCTCACCGGAATTCGGGTCTCGACGCAGATGGTCGTCGGCGTCGCCGCGATCGTCGCCTACGTCCTCGGGCCCGGTCTCGGCTCACTGATTTTCAACGGCCTGTCCCGACTTGGCGGTACCAACTCCGTCGAGATGGCCGTCACCGGAACTGTTCTCATCGTCGTCATCGCTTTGGTGTTCGACGCCCTGCTCGTCCTCCTCGGGCGCCTCACCATCGCGAAGGGATTGTCATGACCGACGAAACGAGCGGAGCCGCGTCCGAGACTGCTTCGAAGGCAGAGCGCACGGTCACCGGTGCCGCCATTCGGCTCGATGGAGTGGTCAAGCAGCACCGCGGACAGAAGAAGCCTGCCGTGCAGAAGATCGACCTCGAGATCGAAGCAGGTGACATCGTCGCCTTCGTCGGACCGTCCGGTTGCGGTAAGACGACGACGCTCAAGATGATCAATCGGTTGATCGAGCCGAGCGAAGGCCGCATCTTCATCGGCGACCGCGACGTCACCGGCGAAGACCCGGACAAACTGCGGCAGTCGATCGGCTACGTCATCCAGTCCGGTGGCTTGTTCCCACACTGGTCGGTCGCCAAGAACATCGGAGCCATTCCGCGGGTCCTCGGGTGGGACGCCAAGCGCATCGCCGATCGCACCGAGTACCTGCTCGATCTCGTCGGCCTCGACGCGAACGACTTCAGGGACCGGCTCCCCAAGGACATGTCTGGCGGACAGCAGCAGCGAGTCGGCGTTGCTCGCGCACTCGCCGCTGACCCACCGGTGCTTCTGATGGACGAGCCGTTCGGTGCTGTCGACCCGATCACCCGAGTTCGTCTGCAGGACAAGCTGATCGCGATTCAGCACGAGCTCGGCAAGACGATCGTGATCGTCACACACGATTTCGAAGAGGCGACAAAGCTCGGCGACAAGGTGCTGATCCTGTCCGAGGGCGGCCATATCGAGCAGTACGCCAGCCCAGAAGAGATCCTGGCGAAACCGGCCACTCCATTCGTCGAAGAGTTCATCGGGTCGGGCGCGACGCTCGCGCACCTGACCCTGTCGCGGGTCAAAGACGTCGAGCACGATTCGGTGGTGACCGCGCGAGTGGGGGACTCGTCGCAGGAAGTCATCGCTCGGGCGCGATCCAAAGGCGCGACGTGGATCGTCGTCGTCGACGAGCACGGTCGGGCACGCTCGTGGCCGTCGCTCGAAGAAGTCGCCACAAAGGATCGAATCACCGACTACGTCGACAGTCGGCTGCCCACCGTGGCACCGTCGTCGACACTCAACGACGCACTCGACTCCATGCTCGCCGCAAGTCAGGGCGGGGTCCTCGTCACCGACGGCAGGGGAGCGGTGACCGGCGCGCTGACGATCGCGACGATCATGTCGGTGATCCGCGGCCAGCTGTCCGACGCGCGTGCAGGCGACGACCAGGTGTCCTATGCCGCCTACGCCGAGGACCAGACGGCATGAATCGACTTCGTCGCACGCCGATCGATGTGTGGTTCGAGCCGCTGATCATTCTTGTGCTCGGTATCGGCTACGTGATCTGGTACCGGTCGACCACGCTGACGTCGACCGAGGCCGCGTCGCTTGGCTGGGACAACCTCAGCACGACGATCGTCGAGCACATCAAACTGACGCTGACCTCGACGGCGATCGTGGTGCTGATCGCCATTCCTCTCGGCATCCTGCTCACGCGTGAGAAGGCGAAGTCCTTCAAGCCGGTGGTGATCAACGTCGCCAACGTCGGCCAGGCCGCACCTGCCGTCGGATTGATCGTGCTGCTGACCATGTGGCTCGGTACCGGATTCCGCACCGCCGTCGTGGGTCTCGTCGTGTACGCGATTCTGCCGATTCTGCAGAACACCATCGTCGGTATCGATCAGGTCGACAAACGGACCATCGAGGCGTCGCGGGGGATCGGCTACTCGGGCGTCCGCACGCTCGTGCAGGTCGAGTTGCCGCTCGCGGTCCCGGTCATCCTCAACGGCGTCCGGACCGCACTGGTGATCTTGGTCGGCACCGCAACGCTCAGCACGTTCATCGGTGCGACCAGCCTCGGCACTCTCATCACAACGGGCGTGACGCTGTTCCTGCCGAAACTGCTCATCTCCGGTGCCATTCTGGTCGGCCTGCTCGCGTTGACCATCGATTGGCTCCGCCGGTTGGTTGAGTTGGTCGCTACCCCACGAGGAGTGGCATGATCCGCCGGTTGCGTTTGGCTGCAGCGACTCTCGCCGTCGTTGCGGCAGCAGGGTGTGGGCTGGTCAGCTCGTCGGGCACCTTCCACGACGCGTCGCTGCCCGGCGGAGAAAGCCGTTGGACGGTGCGCCGATCGTCGTCACCTCGAAGAGCTTCACCGAAGGTGTGTTGCTCGGAAAGATCACCGCGACGTATCTGGCCGCGGCCGGCGCAAAGGTCACCGACCTGACGGGTGCACCTGGGTCCGCGTCGTCGCGGCAGGCCCAACTCAACGGCGATGCCGACATCCTGTGGGAGTACACGGGCACCGGCTGGGTGAACTATCACGGCGAGACCGAAGTGATCACCGACCCCGACGAACTGTGGAAGCGCGTCTACGAGGTCGAGAAGCGGGACCACAATCTGGAGTGGTTGCCGCCGGCGAACTTCAACGACACGTACGCGTTCGCCGCATCGGCAGGGACGGCCGAACGGCTCGGTGTGAAGACACTGTCTGACGTAGCCAAGTTGCCTGAGTCCGACCGTACCTTCTGCGTCGACGACGAATGCTTCAGCCGTGCAGACGGATTCGTACCGATGCTCGAGACGTACGGTATCGCGCTCAACGCGCCGGGCGGTGTGCCGTCGAACAACGTCACCCGAATGGATGCGGGTGTCGTGTACACCTCGACCGCCCGAAGCGCGCCGTGCAACTTCGGCATGGTGTACACCACCGACGGCCGCGTGAAGAATCTGAACCTCACCGTCCTCGAGGACGATCGCAAGTTCTTCCTGCCCTACAGCGGTTCTGCCGTGGTGCGCGATGCGGTCCTCGAGGAATACCCGGAGATCGCGGATCTGATCGCCAAGGTTTCCGAGCGACTCACCGACGACCTGATGCAGGAACTGAACGGCAAGGTCGACATCGACGGCGAAGACCCAGCTGACGTCGCCTACGACTGGCTGAAGAAGGAGTCGCTGATCCAGTAGGCGGCTCCGCCGCTCGTGAGTCCTTTTGGAGGTTCCGCCCTCCGAAAGGACTCACGACTGGGTCGGTGAAGTCGGCAGACTTTCGTATTATGCGTTGCACCGCATCAGGATTCGGTCTCACGGCAATCGGCGAGGGATTTCCGTGCCGGCTTGGCCAAGGAGAAGGCCGCCCACGCGCTATGGACAATGGTCGGGGCGGGGTACACGGCTGAAGTCGAGTCTGGCGCACCCACCAATTCCGCGGATAGCGACGTCGCGTGATCACGATGGCTACGGCGCTGGAACACGTTCACCTCGCTACCGAGTTACCGACGTCGCTACCCGGATCGGGCTTGCGAGGTCGGTAACTCGGTAGCGAAGTCGAGCGCAGCCGGCGTCGAGATGCGATCGCGCAGACCACCCCAGACGACGTCGAAGACGTAACCCCCCGCCTGTTCGGCGGTGATGTCGGGCTTGTTCTCCCGCCAGCGGGCGACCTGGTCACAGGCCCCGATGATGACGAATGCGAAGGCTTCGGATTCGTGCTTGTCACGTGGTTGGCCGTAGGCCTGCATCATCGTGGCTGTGAAGTCCGCCTGTTGCCGACGTACCGCATCGACTTCGTCGGCGGCGACACCGCCGGCGAGCGTCGACTCGTGGTTCATCAGCGACCAGGCGCCGCGACGAAGGTCGGTGTATTCGAAGAACGCGACCAAAGATCGGCGCAGCGCGTCCTCGGGTCCGGTCGACGCCGCCACAGCTGTTTGCGTCGCTTCGAGCAGTCCGATTCGTGCCTTTGCGAGCACTGCGGACAGCACGCCGTCTTTCGATCCGAAGTACTCGTAGATCACCGGTTTGGTGACACCGACGCGGGCACAGAGTTCGTCCATCGTCGCGTTGTGGAAACCCTGCTCGGCGAACAGCGTCTCTGCGAGGTCGAGAATCTGCGCTTCGCGATCGGTTCTCGACATGCGAGGTCTCGTCATGTGACCAACCTTACCGAAGTAAACCTACTATCGGTAACTTACTGTTGGTAACCTATGTCTCACCCCAACAGGCCTGGTGGAACAACAACGTGTCCAGGACTGACCGATCGATAGCGAGGCATGATGAACATCGTCGACGACTTGGTCGCCGCAACCCCGCTCGGTGTCCGTGTTCGTGTGCCGCTACGTCTCGGTGGGGTGACTACCCGTGGTGTCGAAACGCCGGCGGCCGATCTCGACCTGTCGGCCAGTGCGGTGAACCGTGCCTGGACCGCCGTCGAGACCCTCTATCGAACGGGACTGCACCCGGGAATGAGTCTCGTTGTCCGCCATCGTGGTCAGGTGATTCTGGACCGTGCTATCGGGCACCGCCGCCTGGATTCCGACGACCTGATGACCACGGACACGCCGGCCTGTCTCTTCTCGTGCTCGAAAGTGATCACCGCGCTGATCATTCATCGACTTGTCGAGCAGGATCTCCTTCAGCTCGACGACACTGTTGCGCACTATATTCCGGAGTTCGCTCGAAACGGCAAGCAGGACGTCACGATCCGGTCGTTGCTGACGCACCGTGCAGGCATTGCCAAACTGCCGCCTCACATCGCGGACGCGGACAGTTTGTTCGACAGTGATGCAGTGCTTCAGGCCCTGTACGACGCGCCGCTTTCGAATGCGAACCGGCAGGGATACCACGCGACGACGGCGGGATACGTCCTTGGGGAGGTGGCACATCGTGCCTCCGGGCGCGATCTTCACGATCTACTGCGGACCGAACTCACCGACCCGCTCGGTACGCCGAACGTCACGTACGGCGTCCCACTCGACCGTCGAGACCAGGTCGCGTTGAGCTACTCCACAGGACCGAAACGCCTGCCTCTGATCAGCCCGCTGCTGACTCGATTGCTCGGCGGATCGCCGGAAGATATTGCACCAGCGATGAATACGCCTCGAGGTATGTCGGCGGTAGTGCCCGCAGCAGGTGCCTACGCGAGCGCGCACGATGCGGCGAGCATCTTCGCGATGCTGGCCAACGGTGGCACGTGGAACGGCCGCAAGATCTTGGATCGCGACACCATCGACAGGGCCACGACCGCCGCCGGACCACTCGTCATCGACGATTCTTTCCCTGCGCCAATCCGCTTCTCGCCCGGGTTCATGCTCGGCGAGCGTTACGCCAGCCTGTTCGGACTCGGCACGCCCGACGCGTTCGGACATCTCGGCTTCACGAACATCGTGTGCTGGGCCGACCCGTCACGAGAGTTGTCGGCGGCATTCGTCAACACAGGCAAGGCGGCGTCGCCGGAATCCTTCGTCGGCATGGCCGCCGTCACGGCTGCCATCAGCGCAGCGGTACCGGTGCGCTGACCTAACACGTCGATCCCTACTCGGACCGCAGCACCACGATGCCCGGCGTCGATCGGACATAGTCGGCAAAGGGCGAGTCGACGACCTTGTCGACACCCGGGATGGACGACGCGTTGCGGAACACCGGACCGCTCGGGGTCGCCACGAAGATGCCGACGTGGGTGACGTCGAGGCCTGGCAGATCGGCGTAGGCGCCGATGTAGTCGCCGGTCCGCAGTTGGCCGATGACATCGTCGTTCACGGAACCGCTCGGAATGTAGGTGATGGCGCGATCGACGACAGGAATTCCCGGAAGGTAGTTCCCGCCATCGCCTTTGGCGTTGAGTTGCTTGTCGACGGTGACGGCGGCGGCGGTCAGTGCCGCGGTGATATCGTCGGCCGCGATACGGGGAGAATGCGACCAGTCGGTGAAGAAGTGTTTGCGTTGGGTGAAGTCGACGCGGCTGTCGACGTAGCGTGTGGCAATCAGGTTGGCCACGAACTGATCCCGGTCGGCCGACCTGCTGAGGGCTTCGACGTAGTCGAGGTAGGTGAAGCAATCGAGGCGGTTGAAGTCGACAACCAGCTGTTCGGGTTGCGTCGCCGAACCGACCAGCACATCGGCGACGTAGGGCGTACCGAGAAACTGTCGTGACAGCAGCTCGGTGAGCTCACCTTTGGACACGGCGCCTGCACCGTTTCGGACTGCCAGCAGTTCGTTGATCCTGCTGTAGGTGGCGTCGTCGATCGTCGCAGCCGACGGCGCGGCGGAGGCGAGGGGCAGCATCGGCATCGTGCCGCACGCAACGGCGAGTACGAGTAGCAGGATGCGTGCAACGGTGCGCAAGTGTGCCTCCGGGAGCGGTGAATCGGTCGGTCCGTGTCAACGCTAGTCCCCGGGACGCAAGCACCGCCTAGGTTCGCAGGCGGACGTGCTCGGGACCGACGTCATCGATGCTGGTCACACCGAGGAGCTGCAGCGTCCGAGTCGTCTCGGTATGCAGGATGTCGAGCGCGCGGGCGACGCCGCGCTCGCCGCCTGCCATCAGGCCGTACAGATACGCGCGGCCGACCATGCCTGCGGTTGCACCGAGACCGACCGCAGCAACCAAGTCACCGCCGTGCATGATGCCGGTGTCGACGAACACCTCCGCGCGACCGCCGACCGCCTCGACGACGCTCGGTAGCAGTTCGAGAGGCGTTGGCGCGCGATCGAGTTGGCGTCCGCCGTGATTGGAGACGACGATCGCGTCGGCGCCATGGTCGACGACGGCCTTCGCGTCATCGGTGCTCTGAATTCCCTTGACCACCAATCTGTGTGGCCACGCCGCGCGGATGGACGCCAGATCGTCCAGCGTTGCAGACGGATCGAACATCTTGGCAATCAACTCGGCGACGGTTCCGTCGAAGGAGTTGAACGACGCGAACTCCAGCGGTCCGGTGGTGAGCAGGTTGAACCACCACGACGGATGCCGAGACATGTCTGCCAACGTCGAGAACGTCAGTTGCGGAGGGATGGTCAGACCATTGCGGACGTCGCGCAGACGCGCGCCGGCGACAGGGGTGTCGACTGTGACAAGCAACGTGTCGTAGCCGCTGTCGAGTGCCCGGTCGACGAGTTCCATACTCGCTGCGCGGTCTTTCCAGAGGTACAGCTGAAACCACCGTCGGCCGTTCGGCACCACGGCGGCGAGTTCCTCGATGCCGGTGGTGCCCATCGTCGAGAGTGCATAGGGGACATCGGCATCGGCGGCCGCTCGAAACACGGCGGGTTCGGCTTCGTGTTGCATCATCTTGGTGAATCCGGTCGGCGCGAGAATCAGCGGGAGCGCAGCACGCTTACCCAGGATGGTCCGCGACGTATCGACCCTCGTCACGTCCCGCAGCACTCTCGGACTGAACTCGATGCGGCGATACGCGTCCCGAGCCCGACCGATCCCGACCTCGCTTTCCGCCGCGCCGTCGACGTAGTCGAAAACCGAACGGGGCGAACGACGACGGGCAATGTCGCGGAGATCCGCTATCGTGTGCGCCCGGGCAAGTCGCCTGTCGACGGGATTGCGTATCGGTTTGCGCGCACCGAGCAGTGGTTGCAGTTCGGACCAACGGGGGAGGTGGCGTGGTGTGCGATCAGGCATAGGTCCTGTCTACTACCAGCCGGTCGGAGTCAGGACCCGAACGAGCTTCCTGTCCCGGGCAGTGCAGGCTCACGGGCCAACTCTGTCATGACCTTGCGCGCCGCCGTCGAGACCGCTTGATCGTCGTGCCCGTTGGACAGAACGGTGATGGCCCATTTCGTGCTTGGAACCAGGAACGTGGCGCTGCTGAAGCCGGACGACCCACCGTTCTTGTATGCGTAGGGCACGGGGAAATCGATAGCATTCGGATACAGCTGCCATGCCATGCCCATGCCGTCCTTGTTGTCCTCACCCTTCGCGAGCGGTAGGAGTTCGGTCGGCAGCAGAAAAGCCAAGGGGTCGAGTCCGATTCCGAGCGTTGCGCGGCACCAGTCGGCCATATCGGTTGCGTTGCTTAGCAGTCCGCCACCGCCCGCCAGAGCGGCCGTGTTGTTCCAGTACGGTGCCGGGCCGTTTTCGTTGTAGCCGACGGCCCGATCCGGTGTCGGAATCTCCAACAGTGTCGAGTCCAAACCGAGTGGAGCGGTGAGGTTTTCGGTAACGACCGGTCCGAACGGTGGTTGCGGCTGGTTCGGCATGAATAAGTTCGCAAGCACGGTGCCGAGCAGACCGAAACCCCAGTCCGAGTAGAGCCACGTGGAACCCGGCTTCGACAGCAGCTGGGCGTTGTCCAGTCCCTCCCATAGCTTTTCGACGGTGTAGTCGGCCTTGTTGCCGAGGTTCGGTGGGTCGTCGGCCAGCCCGGAGCGGTGTGTTGCCAAGTCGCGAAGAGTGATCACGGCACCGTCCAAGCTCGGAACGGTATGGGGCGCCGGCACCCATTTGCTCACCGGGTCGTCGAGTTGTACAAGTCCTGCCGCAAGGGCCTGTGCCAGTAGTGCTCCCGTGTAGGTCTTTGTCTCGGAGGCAATTTCGAACTGAGTGGCAGGTCCGACGAGGCGGTTTGCAGCGACGTCGGCCGCACCGAAGTAGTAGGTCGTCGTGACAGCGAAATCGGGTCCCATGCCCGGCTTCACGATCGCGATGGCGACGCCTTTCGCGGTCGAGGCAAGTATCTCCTCCGCTGCGGTCGTCACGAGATCTTGTTCGCGGGCGCTACCGGGTTCGGATCCGGGATTGAGCGTCGGCGGAGCGGCGTTGGCGGGGCCGACGCTTCCGGGCAGTAGAGCAAGTGCGGTGACGACGGCTACGACAAGGGCGCGCATACGGCGAAGGTTAGCTGGTCAGAAGCATATTTCGATGGAGGCGCGAACGAGTTTCGGGACGTGCTGACGTGGCGATAGTCAGCTCGCCGAAAACCAATCGGCAATATCGGCCTGCGGTGACTTGTGGGCGAGCAACGCCGCCAACAGGATTCGGGACTGACTCGCTCGCAGGTTCGTCGATACCAGTGCGCCGGCGGCAACGAGATCGACACCGCCGCCGCCACCTCCGTAGGTCGCTGCGACCGGTCCTTCGTGTACACGTGAGGTCACAACGACGGTCACTCCCGCGGCGACGCTCCGCCGTACAGCGTCGACGACCGTCGGGTTCGCGTTGCCGCTGCCCATTGCCTCCAGGACCAAGCCGGAAGCACCTGCAGCGACGTAGGCGTCGATTGCTGTCGCGTCGACACCCGGGTACAGCGTGACGATGTCGACGCGGGTGCCGGCAATCGCGCACCTGCCCAGCACCTTTCGGGCAGCCGCGGTGCCGTCGAAGCCGCGGAGGTCGGTTGTGTGCACCTTGCGGGCGCCGCGCGCGGGTACGACCTCGTCGCCGAAGCTGATCAGCACGCCGCGTCCGCGGGATTCGACATCGGCCGCCAGTGCTATTGCCGCGGTGAGATTGCCAGGACCGTCGGGTTCGCTGTGATCGGCCGGGCGTTGCGCGCCGGTGAAGACGACAGGACGTGCGTCGTCGTGCTGCAGGTCGACGAGCATCGCCGTTTCCTGCATCGTGTCGGTGCCGTGCAGGATGACCACACCGTCGACAGACTCGTCCGCCATCGCTGTTGCAACGGCTGCAGCAATCGAATCCATCTCGACGAACGACATCCGAGCGCTGTCGGTGGACATCAGGTCGTGCAGTCGCAGATCGACGTCGGCGGGGGCCTTGGCGTTGGCGATGAATGCGCTGCCGTCCACGGTCGGGTGGATGGCCCCGTCCGGGCTGGCCGTGCCGGCGATGGTGCCGCCGGTCGTGACCACCACGATGGTTTTGGTCGCTACGTCGCGCATGTCGAAACCCTATGTGGCTTTCGGAGGCAGGTGCGAAGAGGTGTCGAGATTCGCGAGGTGTTCGGGCTGCAGTATCCGATCGAGTTCGGCGGGATCGAGTAGGCCCTTCTCCAGCACGAGCTCTGCGACGTTGCGTCCGGTCAGCAGTGCTTCCTGGGCGATCAGCGTCGCGGCCGGGTAGCCGATGTAGGGGTTGAGGGCGGTGACCAAGCCGATCGAGTTGGAGACCGACTCACGGAGGTGGTCGGCGTTTGCGGTGATCCCGACGACGCAGCGTTCGGCCAACGTACGGCAGGCGGCACCGAGGTGAGTCATGCTGTCCGTCAACGACGTGACGATGATCGGCTCGAACGCGTTGAGCTGCAACTGCCCGGCTTCCGCTGCCATGGTGATGGTGACATCGTTGCCGATCACCTCGTAGGCGACCTGATTGACGACCTCGGGGATGACGGGGTTCACCTTGCCGGGCATGATCGACGAACCGGCCTGCACTGCAGGAAGATTGATTTCTCCGAAGCCTGCGCGGGGGCCGGACGAGAGCAGCCGAAGATCGTTGCAGATCTTCGAAAGCTTGACGGCGACGCGCTTGAGCACCCCGGAGAGATGGACGAACTGGCCGACGTCCTGTGTTGCCTCGACCAAATCCGTTGCGGTGACGAGTGGTAGTCCCGTGATCTCCCGCAGGTAGCGACAGGCAAGGGCCGAGTAGCGCGGATCGGCGTTGAGGCCCGTGCCGATTGCTGTTGCGCCCAAATTGATTTCGTGGACCAGGTGGGACGCTTCTTCGAGCCGTGCGCTGTCTTCGGTCATCGTGACGGCGTAGGTTCCGAATTCCTGCCCGAGCGTCATCGGGACCGCATCTTGCAGTTGGGTGCGGCCCATCTTCACGACGGTCCGGAACTCTGTTGCCTTGGCGACGAAGGCTTCGCGAAGCACCCGCATCGCGTCGAGCAGCTCGCGAATCGCGAACACCGTCGATACGTTGACGGCTGTCGGATAGACGTCGTTCGTCGACTGGCTGAGGTTGACGTGCTCGTTCGGATGGAGATAGTTGTAGTCGCCGCGTGGCCGGCCGAGCAGTTCGAGCGCGCGATTGGCGATGACCTCGTTGGCGTTCATGTTCGTCGAGGTACCGGCGCCGCCCTGGATGACGTCGACGATGAACTGGTCGTGCCATTCGCCGTCGAGTATTTCCCTGCAGGCCTGACGGATGGCGTCGCCGCGGGTGGAGTCGAGTAGTCCGAGTTCGCAGTTCGCTGCTGCCGCAGCCCATTTGACCGCCGCGAGCCCGGCGATGAGGTGCGAGTTCGAACCGATCGTTCGTCCGGTGATCGGGAAGTTCTCCGTCGCGCGCAGCGTATGGATGCCCCAGTACACATCGGCCGGGACCTCGCGGTCGCCGAGGAGGTCGTGTTCGATGCGGAACTGGGGGACAGCCGTCATTGACTGGGGTGCAGCTGTCCGGCTGTCTGACAGGTTCATGCCTCAAGTGTGGTCGCACTCACGTCGAGTGTCAACCGGCTCGCGTCAGAGCAGGGCGCGGATCGCATTCTCGAAGCCGACGACATGCTCGATCGTCAGTTCGGCGGCTCTGTCCGCGTCGCCGTCGATGATGGCGTGCAGCAGCGGAATATGTTCGCGAACATGGCTTGCCACGTCGGGTAGGCGGTCGAGGAAGAGGCACCAGATTCGCGTCGCGTGTGCGTCCTGGCAGACGAGCACATCCTCCAGGTAGGGATTGCCCGAAGCGCGGTAGATCTCCCGGTGCACGCGCACGTCGATCTGCAGTAGTGCGCGATTGTCGTGGTCGGCAGGGGAGATCTGGGAAATCTCCTCGGCGAGGTCGGTCAGGCGAAGCTTTGTCGCCGTGCCCGCACTGCTCGCTGCCCGCGCCGCGGCGAGCGGCTCCAGTTGCTTGCGGATCTCCGAGATGTGCGCGAGGTCGGTTATATCGACCGTGGTCGCGAATGTTCCGCGCCGCGGGAAGGCGACGACAAGGCGATCGCGCTCGAGTCGCTTCAGTGCCTCGCGAACCGGCGTGCGGCCGAACCCGAGCGACCGCGCGACGACATCGTCGTTGATCGGCTCGTTCGGGCGGATATCGAGCAGAACGAGTCGCTCGCGGATGAGTTCGTAGGCGCGATCCGCATCGGTCGGCGCGCTCTCTGTGAGCAGTGGCGCAAGGCTCACGGGTGCCTCCTGCGAGTGATTCGACGAATATTTTCAACGACCTGTGGACGACCTGTTGACCACGACCTACACGCACTCTACTCTAACGACACACACTGATATATTAGTTCGCGAAGACTGTTCGACGGGAGACGGTTGGATGTACCGAACCGACCAGATGGGTCCTGGCGACGAACAGCCGGAGCACCCCGACTTTCTGTGGCGCAACCCCGAACCGCGGCGGACCTACGACGTCGTGATCATCGGCGGCGGCGGGCACGGACTTGCAACGGCCCACTACCTTGCACAGAACCACGGCATCACCAATGTCGCTGTGCTGGAGAAGGGTTGGCTCGCGGGCGGCAACATGGCCCGCAACACGACGGTTATTCGATCGAACTATCTGTGGGACGAGAGTTCGGCGATCTACGAACACTCGCTCAAACTGTGGGAGGGGCTCGAAGAAGATCTCGGGTATCCGATCCTGTTCAGTCAGCGTGGCGTGCTGAACCTCGCGCACAGCCTGCAGGACGTGCGCGACAGCGTGCGACGCGTAGAAGCCAACAGGCTCAACGGCATCGACGCAGAGTGGGTCGGGCCCGACGGCGTCAAGGAGCTGTGTCCGATCGTCAACATCTCCGACGACATCCGCTATCCGGTGCTTGGCGCGACGTACCAACCGCGCGCAGGTATCGCGAAACACGATTACGTCGCATGGGGTTTCGCACGCCGAGCCGACGCCGCCGGCATCGACATCATCCAGGGTTGCGAGGTCGTCGGGTTCGAGACCGACGGAAACCGCGTGACGGGTGTCCGGACGAATCGCGGCACGATCGGCGCGGGCAAAGTCGCCCTGTGTGCGGCCGGGCACACGTCGGTGCTGACCGACATGCTCGGCATAGCCGTTCCCGTGCAAAGCCATCCACTGCAGGCATTGGTCTCCGAGCTACTCGAGCCCGTGCACCCGACCGTCGTCATGTCGAATGCCGTGCACGTCTACGTCTCCCAGGCGCACAAGGGAGAGCTGGTGATGGGGGCAGGTATCGACTCCTACAACGGCTACGGTCAGCGCGGCGCCTTCCACATCATCGAGCGGCAGATGGCAGCGGCCGTCGAGCTGTTTCCGATCTTCGCTCGCGCGCACCTGCTGCGAAGTTGGGGCGGCATCGTGGACGTGTGCCCGGACGCATCGCCGATCGTCGGCCGCACGCCATACGACAACGTGTTCCTCAACTGTGGCTGGGGGACAGGTGGTTTCAAGGCAACGCCAGGTCTCGGCTGGTGCCTCGCTCAGACCCTCGCCTACGACGAACCGCATCCGTACATCGCACCCTTCAGCCTCGATCGATTCGTCACGGGCGCGCTGGTCGACGAACACGGCGCTGCAGCCGTGGCGCACTAGAAAGGCACGAAATGCAACTCATCGAATGCCCCTGGTGTGGCTCGCGTGAAGAAACCGAGTATCACTACGGCGGCCAAGCGCACGTCGCATACCCGAGTGACCCTGCTGCGCTGACCGACGAGCAGTGGGCACACTACGTGTTCTTTCGTTCGAATCCGAAGGGCGCCTTCGCCGAGCGGTGGTACCACGCAGCTGGATGCCGCCGCTGGTTCAACGCGGTACGCGACACCGCGACGTATCGCTTCCAGGCGGTATACCGTCCCTCCGATCCGAAACCGACCGAGCAGAAGCCGACCGAAGAGACGACGCTGTCATGACCGAGTCCTATCGCACTACCGGCGGACGAATCGACCGGAACACCCTGTACAGCTTCACCTTCGACGGCCAGCCGCTGACCGGCTACCGCGGTGACACCCTTGCTTCTGCGTTGCTTGCACACGGCATCGGAAAGATCACCACCAGCATCAAATTCGGGCGCCCGCGCGGAATCACCGCGGCGTGGGCAGAAGACACCGGCGGCCTCGTGCAGATCGAGGCACCCTTTCCCGAGGCGATGTTGCTGGCCAGCACCGTCGAGCTCTACGACGGATTGGTTGCCAAAGGTGTTCCCGGTCGCGGCAGGTTGGCCGACGTGGGCGATGAAAGTCGTTACGATGCACGACATCTGCATACCGATGTACTTGTGGTCGGGGCTGGACCCGCCGGCTTGATCGCCGCGCTGACGGCTGCCCGAAGTGGCGCCCGGGTTGTCCTGATCGACGAGCAATCCGAAGCAGGTGGGTCGCTGCTCGGTAGCGCCGACGCCATCGACGGTGCACCTGCCACGGACTGGGTGCGCGACGTGGTCGCGGAGTTGGCGACCTTCCCGGAGGTGCGGCACCTACAGCGCACAACAGCTTTCGGCAACTATGACGACGGCTTCGTCCTCGCACTCGAACGCCGCACCGACCATCTCGGCTTCGACGCACCGAAAAACATCTCGCGCCAACGAGTATGGCGAATTCGGGCGCGCCACACCGTGATCGCATCCGGCGCGCACGAGCGTCCGATCGTGTTCGGAGACAACGACCGCCCCGGCATCATGCTCGCCAACGGTGCCCGCACGTTCCTGCATCGCTACGGAGTTCGTGCGGGGAGTGAGGCTGTCGTCTTCACGACCAACGACAGCGCGTACGTCGCCGCGTTCGACCTCGCCGACGCCGGCGTCACGATCAACGCCGTTGTCGACGCCCGCACCGACGGACCCGTTGCGCTGCAACAGGAATGTGCTCGGCGCGGTATTGCCGTGCATGCCGGGGCTGTGGTCAGTGGAACGTCCGGGACCGACCGAATCAGTCACGCACTGGTCGGAGGCGAGTCGATCCCGTGCGACCTCCTGCTGGTCAGCGGCGGCTGGAATCCCGCTGTGCACCTGTTCAGCCAGGTTCGCGGGAAGCTGCGCTACGACGACGGACTCGGCGCGTTCGTTCCTGGTGAGAGTCTCGACGGCGTTCAGGTAGCGGGGTCCGCGAACGGTGTGCTCGACCTCGCAGGCTGCCTGCGCGACGGTAAGCGTGCGGCGACGGAGGCTGGAATGGGCGATGACACATCGCTCCCCGAAGCATCCGGCGCGCAGGCCGAGGCCGAACCGCTGGTCCTGTGGCACGTCGCTGATACTGCCGCGGGCAGCACGGGTGCCACCTCTTTCGTCGATCTGCAACGTGATGCCACCGTCGCGGACCTGCGCAGAGCAGTCGGTGCCGGGATGCGATCGATGGAACACATCAAGCGCTACACCACAATCGGCACCGCGCACGATCAAGGCAAGACGTCGGGTGTCATCGCGTCGGGTATCACGGCCGACCTGCTCGGTGTGCCGATCGCGGACCTCGGCACCACCACCTTCCGCCCGCCGTACACACCGGTTGCCTTCGCAGCACTCGCGGGGCGCAGTCGAGGCTCGCTCTTCGATCCGGAACGCACTACCGCGCTGCATGATTGGCACGTAGTGCACGGCGCGGTTTTCGAGGACGTCGGGCAGTGGAAGCGGCCTCGGCACTACCCGCGGCCGAACGAAGACATGGACGCCGCGGTATTGCGCGAATGTGCCGCCGTCAGAACGTCCGTCGGAATTCTGGATGGCTCGACGCTCGGCAAGATCGACGTGCAGGGCGACGACGCGGGCGAACTACTCGACCGGATCTACACCAACATGATGAGCAACCTGAAGGTCGGCAGCGTCCGCTACGGCGTGATGTGTGGTGTCGACGGGATGGTCATCGACGACGGCACTGTCATGCGCTTGGAGGCGAACCGCTTCATCGTGTTCACCACAACCGGTGGTGCCGCAAAGATTTTGGAATGGATGGAGGAGTGGGTCCAGACCGAATGGCCCGACCTTCGGGTTCGGTTGGCCTCGGTCACCGAACACTGGTCGACCTTCCCTGTCGTCGGTCCGCGCTCGCGCGACGTCGTCGCCGCAGTGTTCCCTGACCTCGACGTCGCGAACGAATCGTTCCCGTTTATGACGTGGCGCGACACGAGCATCGGTGAGGTACCCGTCCGGGTGGCACGCATCAGCTTCTCCGGCGAGCTCGCCTACGAGGTCAACGTCAATTCCTGGTACGCACAACCGTTGTGGGAACGCCTGATCGAGGCGGGGGAGCCGTACGGAATCACCCCGTACGGCACCGAGACCATGCACGTTCTCCGCGCCGAGAAGGGTTACCCGATCGTCGGTCAGGACACGGACGGGACGGTCACGCCGCAGGATCTCGGGATGGGTTGGGCCGTGTCGAAGAAGAAACTCGATTTCATCGGCAAGCGATCGTTCGCACGCGCCGAGAATCAGAATCCGTTGCGCCGCCAGCTGGTCGGGCTGCTGCCGACCGACCGCGAGGTCGTACTTCCCGAAGGGTCGCAGATCATCGAGTTCCGCAACGACGAGACTCTGCCCCCGCCACCGGTTCCCATGGTCGGGTACGTCACGTCGAGCTACCGCTCGGCCGAGCTAGGCCGGTCGTTCGCCCTGGCTCTCGTCCAGGCAGGCCGGTCCCGAATCGGTGAGACTCTGCACGTGCCGATCGGCTCGACCTTGGTTCGTGTCGAAGTCACCGGCTCCGTACTCGTAGACCCGGAATGGGCCCGTCGCGATGGCTGAAACCTTGGTGCGTACAAGTCCGTTGGCGAGCTGGGCACCGCGGTTCGCTGTGTTGCCCGCGACGCTGCAGGTGACCGAGGAACCGTGTGTGACGATGATCGATCTGCGTACGGACGCCGCGGGAGCCGATGCGGTGGCCGCTCGAATCGGGTTCCAATTGCCCACTGCGGCATCCACATACACGGTCGATGGTGACATCGCGGCGATCTGGCTCGGTCCCGACGAATGGCTGATCACCAGCGCGGTCGACGCCGGCGTCACCTTCGAAACC
Source organism: Antrihabitans spumae (assembly GCF_043944905.1). Lineage (NCBI taxonomy): Bacteria > Bacillati > Actinomycetota > Actinomycetes > Mycobacteriales > Nocardiaceae > Antrihabitans > Antrihabitans spumae. The sequence goes on along the minus strand of NZ_JBIMSN010000026.1, from coordinate 69,652 downwards.
GAACTGCGCGAGTTGGTCGGCCCGTTCGGCGGAACCGCGACAGACGTGTCGGCGCAACGGACCTCGCTGTCACTTCGAGGCATCCATGCCCGCGACGTTCTCGAACAGGGTTGCTCGCTCGACCTGCATCCACGAGTGTTCGTTCCCGGTACCGCGGCGCAGACCATGGTCGGTCAGGCGGGCGTCGTGCTGATGGCAGTGGACGGCACAGGCGCCAACTACCGAATCCTGGTCCGGTCCTCGTTCGCCCACTACTTCGCCGCCTGGATCCTCGACTCCGCAACAGAATTCATCGAAATCGAAGGACAACGATGACAACCAATTTCACGCTGACACTGACCTGCAAGGAACGTCCGGGGATCGTAGGTTCGATCAGTTCGTTCCTCTTCCAGCACGGTTGCGACATCGTCGAGCATCAGCAGTTCGACGACGTCCGGCGCGGATCGTTCTTCATGCGAACGGCATTCGTGTCGGCAGAGGAATCGAACACCGAAACCCTTGCCGCCCAATTCGACGAGATTGCGAACGAACTCGGTACCTCCTTCGAGATCGCCGACGACCGACCGCAGCGGATTCTCGTGATGGTGTCCAAGCTCGGACACTGCCTCAACGACCTCATCTTCCGTTGGCGTTCAGGCACATTGGGCGCGGAGATCGTCGCCGTCGTGTCCAATCACGAGGACCTGCGGGCGATGGCAGAAGCGGTCGGGCTGCCGTACATCCATGTACCGGTGACACCGGACACGAAAGACGAAGCCCAAGTTCGGCTGTTGGAACTCGTCTCGGAGTACGAGGTCGACCTGGTCGTCCTTGCGCGCTACATGCAGGTGCTGTCCGACGACCTGTGCCGCGCGCTGCACGGACGCGCGATCAACATTCACCATTCCTTCCTGCCGGGGTTCAAAGGTGCGAAGCCGTATCACCAGGCATTCGACCGTGGGGTCAAATATGTCGGTGCCACAGCGCATTACGTGACGCCCGACCTGGACGAGGGGCCGATCATCGAGCAGGAGGTGATTCGGATCGATCACACCTTCGATCCTGGGCGCCTGGCAACGGTCGGCAGTGACGCGGAAGCGATCGCGCTGTCGCGGGCCGTGCGCTGGCACTGCCAGCATCGAGTACTGCTGAACGACACCAGCACCGTCGTATTTCGTTGAGAACCGGATCGATCGAAGAGAGGCACGGCCCATGTCTGTAGAGCACGACTGGTTGACGATTGCTACCAGCAGGAACTTCTTCGAATCGCCGGTAAGGGTCAGCCTGTCGCCGGATGCCGCAAAGTCGGTCGGTGCTGTGACGGCACTCGAGTTGCCAACGGTCGGGACGTTCGTCGAAGCGGGAATGCAGTGTGGCGCTGCGACGTCCGCTGCGAATACAACGGGGCTGTTCTCACCCGTCAGCGGGCGAGTCACGATTGTCAACGACGAGGTCGGCCGGCATCCCGAGTTGACGACCTCGGATCCGGGTGGTGCGGGCTGGTTGTTCGCGGTGCTGCCGTCACACGCGTGAGCGAGCCCGTTCGATCTGCTTGCGGTAGCGAGTGAACAGGCGAGGGTTGTCGAGTGCGAACACAGCGACAACCTCGCCCGAGCGTTCGTAGACGACCGTGAACGACGCGGCATCGGCGTCACCGTCGACAAACCTCGGTTCGTCGTCGTGTCGGCGGCGCCCAGCGAATTGCAGACGTGCGCCGTACTGGTCGGACCAGAAATAGGGCGCGGTCGCTGTTGCTTCGGAACTTCCCATGATCGTGCGAGCGACGGTGCGCGCCTGTGCGGTCGCGTTCGTCCAGTGCTCGCTTCGGTGATGGGTACCGAGTTCGTCGACGTAGGAGCGCGCGCAATCGCCGATCGCGTAGATGCCGGAAATCGAAGTCCTGCATTGGGAATCGGTCAGGAAGCCGTTGTCGACGTCGATGTCCGACATCGCTGCCCACTCGACGTTGGGCACAGCCCCGATGCCGACGACGAGCGCTTCGCACCGCAGTACGGAGCCGTCGCTCAGCTCGACGCCGGAGATGCGCGTGTCTCCGAGCAGGCGCGCGACTGTGACGCCCGTCCGCAGCCGGACTCCATTGGCGCTGTGCTTGGCGACGCACAAAGCACCGAGTTCTGCGCCGAGAATGCCGGCAAGGGGAGTCGGTGAGGCTTCGACGATCGTCACGTCGAGCCCGAGTGCAGCGGCCGACGACGCGACCTCGGCACCGATGAACCCGGCGCCGATCACGACGAGCCGCAGCGACGATGCGAGCGAATCCCGTAGCGCCCTGGCATCGTCGAGCGTGCGTAGGGTGTGGACCCCATCGAGTTCGGCCAGGTCCGGAAGGGTCCGGGCACGCGCGCCCGTTGCGATGACAACCTGATCGGCAGCTACGACCGAACCGTCTGCGAGGAGAAGTTCGTGGCGGGAGTCCGGCCGCGCTGTGAGGCCGATCGCCCTTCGGCCGAGCAGCCAGGTGACGTCGAGTTGGTCCGCGTCGTCGCTGCCGGCTTCCACAAGGGGCACGTTGTGATCGTTGCCGTGCAGAAACTCCTTGGACAGGGGCGGTCGGTCGTAGGGGAGGTGTGCTTCGTCGCCGACAACGGTGATCGACCCTCGGTAACGTTCGGCGCGCAACGCGCGGACAGCGGACAGAGCGGCGAGCGATGCGCCTACTACCGCGATGGAATCCGGCGAATTCATGGCGTGGTCGGCAATTCCAGGTACACGTCGCCGTCGCTCACAGCGACGGCGTAGGTCTGCACCGCAATCTTCGCGGGCGGACCCGAAACGAGGCCGGTGCGCAAATCGAAACATGATTCGTGCAAAGGACATTCGACGGTGCAATCTTCTACCCAGCCGTCGGCGATCGACGCGTCCTGATGTGTGCACGTGTCGTCGATCGCAAACAGGCCCTCGGCCGTGTGGAAGATCGAGATCGCTGCACGGCCGGGAATCTTGGCTGTATGGACCTCTCCGACCGGTAGTTCGTCGAGGCGGCAGACACGGACGGTCGAGGCGGTGACGGAAGTCGCTGTACCAGTCATCTGAATCCTTAGCGAGTTGCTTATAGCACAACAGACGCGCTATATGCAACAAGGTGCCTTGTTTCGCCCCGCCCGTCAAGGCGAGAATCGGACATCGAACGCCTGTCGGACTAACGTTGGCCGCATGAGCGATCGCGAACAGATCGACGGCAACGACGCGGACCGGCGTTCCGGCGCTGCCGTGCAGTCGGTCGATCGTGCGTTGCTCGTCCTGGAAATTCTTGCCGCGCAAGGTTCGGCAGGCATCACCGAAATCGCCGATGAGCTGGGTGTACACAAGTCCACGGTCTCGCGTCTCGTCGGTGTCCTCGAAAAGCGCGGGTTCGTTGAGCAGCTGAGCGATCGGGGCAAGTACCGCCTCGGGTTCACGGTCGTCCGACTCGCGGGCGCCACGGTTGCGGGTCAGGATCTATCGAAGGCGTCTCAGGCGCGCTGCGACGCACTTGCCGAAGAGGTGGGCGAGACCGTCAATCTCGCGATCCTCGAAGGCGATCGGGCGATCAACATCGTCGAGGCCGCGGGTGCGGCGGGCGTCTCGCTGCGAACCTGGGTCGGTCAGGCGAGTCCGGCGCACGCGACGTCGAGCGGCAAGATGTTGATCAGTGAACTCACGTCGCAGGAGTTGCGCGAACGCTTGGGTGCGAGGCTCGAAAAATATACGGATAACACGATTACGACATATTCGGCACTCGAACGTAATTTGGCTCAGGCGCGCGAGCAAGGCTGGATTGTCGCAGTGGCAGAGCTGGAGACCGGGCTGCACGCGCTCGCGGCTCCGGTGCGCGATCACACCTCGAAAATCGTTGGAGCGTTGACAATTTCGGGGCCAGCCTATCGGATGCCCGCAGACCGATTCGACGATCTCGCGGCACGGGCGGTTGACGTCGGAGCCGAAATCAGCGCGCGCCTCGGGTACCTGCCCCGACTGTCTCGTCGCTGAAATTCAGCCGCCCGAGTAACCAATCTGTGTCGGGCTAATTTCGTCTGCTCACACTGGTTGACAAGGCGCTTTTCGAGGTTCACGCTTTGTTGCGTACTGCACACCATGTTGCGTGCTGCGCAACAACTGGAGGCTCTTGTGGCTCAGCCGAAAGTCGTCATCATCGGGGCCGGGATCGTCGGCACGTCGTTGGCCGACGAAATCACCGCTCGCGGTTGGACGGACGTGACCGTCCTGGATCGCGGCCCGTTGTTCGCGACCGGCGGGTCGACCTCACACGCGCCAGGATTGGTTTTTCAGACCAATCCGTCGAAGACGATGAGTGAGTTCGCGCGCTACACCGCGACCAAGTTCGGGTCCCTCGAGCATCCCGGCGGGTGGTGCTTCAACCCGGTCGGTGGACTCGAGGTCGCGACGACTCCGCAGCGGCTGACCGAGTTGCACCGTAAGTCGGGTTGGGCGCAATCCTGGGGAATCGACGGTCGCCTGCTCGACGCCGCCGAATGCGCGACACTGCACCCGCTTCTCGATGCCGACCGGATTCTCGGCGGATTCCATACCCCCGCAGACGGTCTGGCCAAGTCGCTGCGTGCAGCGGAGGCCCAAGCCAACCGGGCGATCGCACGGGGAGCGCAGTTTCGCCCACATCAGGATGTGCTCGAAGTGCTGAATGCCGGTGGCCGAGTGACAGGTGTCCGGACAGCCGACGGCGTCGTCGACGCCGACGTAGTCGTGTGTGCCGCCGGTTTCTGGGGCGCACAGCTCGGCAAGACCGTCGGACTGACGATTCCGCTCGTCCCGATGGCGCATCAATACGTCAAGACGGGGCAGGTGGCGGAACTGGTCGGCCGCAACAGCGATATCGCCGAAGCCGGTCTGCCGATCCTTCGTCATCAGGATCAGGATCTGTATTACCGCGAGCACGGCGATCGCATCGGCATCGGGTACTACGGACACAAACCGATGCCAGTCGACATGGCGACGCTGCTGACCGATACCGCCAGCGAGCAGATGCCATCGATGCTGCCGTTCACCGACGACGATTTCGCGCCTGCCTGGCGGGAAAGCCTGCATTTGCTGCCCACACTGGGTGATTCGAAGATCGAGGAGGGTTTCAACGGGATCTTCTCCTTCACCCCCGACGGTATGTCGATCATGGGGGAGCACCGCGATCTGTCCGGCTTCTGGGTGGCCGAGGCGGTCTGGGTCACCCATTCGGCCGGCGTCGCAAAAGCTATGGCGGAGTGGATCATCGAAGGTGCACCGCGCACAGATGTTCACGAATGCGATCTGTACAGGTTCGAAAAGCCGGCGCTCAGTGCAGATTTCATTCTCGAAACCAGTTCGCAGGCCTTCGTAGAGGTCTACGACATCGTCCACCCCCATCAGTTCCGGGAGAAGTTGCGCGGGCTGCGGACGAGCCCGTTCTACACCCGTGAGCAGGAACTCGGCGCCTTCTTCTTCGAGGGCGGGTGTTGGGAGCGACCGGCCTGGTACGAATCCAATGCACCGTTGCTGCAGCAGCTTCGAGATCGAGGTACCCATATCCCGGAACGCGACCCATGGTCGGCGAAGTTCTACTCGCCTATCTCGATCGCGGAATCGGTGTGGACCCGCGAGCACGTCGCGATGTACGACATGACACCGCTGACCCGCTACGAGGTCGCGGGACCAGGGGCACTCGACTTGCTGCAACGACTGACGACGAACAATCTCGACAAGTCGGTGGGGTCGGTGACCTACACGCTGATGCTCGACGAGACCGGCGGGATCCGCAGCGATCTGACCGTTGCACGGCTGAGCCCGACGAGCTTTCAAGTAGGAGCGAACGGGCCACTCGATTTCGACTGGATCACTCGGCAGCTTCCCGACGACGGCTCGGTGACACTGCGCGATATCACCGGCGGCACGTGTTGTGTCGGCGTCTGGGGTCCGGAAGCACGTGAACTGGTGCAGCCTCTATGCGCCGACGATATTTCCCATCAGGGCTTGAAGTACTTCCGTTCCTTGCAGACCTACCTCGGAGCGATTCCGGTCACGATGATGCGCGTCTCCTACGTCGGCGAACTCGGTTGGGAGATCTACACGACCGCCGAACACGGTGCCGCACTGTGGGATCTGCTGTGGCAGGCCGGCCGCGATCATGGCGTCATCGCAGCAGGCCGGATCGCGTTCAACAGTCTGCGAATCGAAAAGGGCTATCGCTCGTGGGGCGCCGACATGACCGCCGAGCACACACCGAAAGCAGCCGGTGTCGATTTTGCGGTGCGCCCGGCGAAAGGTGAGTTCATCGGAAAGGCGGCGCTGGAGTCGGCCGACGAACCTCGGACGATGTTGCGCAGCATCGTCTTCGACGATCCATCCGCGATCGTCCTCGGTAAGGAGCCGGTCCTGATCGATGGTGCGAGGGTCGGCTACGTCACGAGCGCCGCATACTCGGCGACAATCGGGCGCTGCATCGCCTATGCCTGGCTGCCTGCCGACATCGAACCCGGCGACGGGGTGAACGTCGAGTACCTGGGAACCACACGGACTGCAGTCGTTCACACCGAACCCGTCGTCGATCCCGACATGACCAGGATTCGGAGGTAGCCGACAATGACGACAACCGACCTTCCCGACACTGTCGACCCCGCCCCTGACCAGCCCTGATTCGGACGTTGGGCGGCGAAAGCTACACCAGCCCCGCTATCTTCGAAGCGGAACAGGAGCACGTCCTCGAGGCGATGTGGTTCTGCGCGGTCCGCTCCGGGGACCTGGCACATCCCGGTGCCTTCCGAAAGATTCAGGTCGGCCGCGAGAGCGTGCTCGTCGTCCGCGGTCGCGACCACGAACTGCGCGCCTTCCTCAACGTCTGTCGACATCGCGGCGCGATGCTGTGCACCGAGGACGAAGGGCAGGTGCGTCGAAATCTGAGGTGTCCGTATCACGCCTGGACGTACGGACTCGACGGCAAACTCGTTGCAGCACCGAACATGGCGTCCCTCAAGGACGCATCCGGGCGCGACATCGACCGCGTCGAATTCGGCCTCGTTCCTGTCGCGCTGCGCGAATGGCTCGGCTACGCCTGGGTGTGTCTCGCCGACGACCCGCCGTCGTTCGAGGCCGAGGTGATGGGTGCGATCACCGAGCGGCTCGGCGACCCGACAGCGATCGACAACTATCGGATCGACCAGCTCGAGGTCGGTCGGCGGGTTGTCTACGACGTCGCTGCGAACTGGAAGCTCATCGTCGAGAACTTCATGGAGTGTTATCACTGCGCCACCATCCACCCCGAACTGACCGAGGTGCTGCCGGAATTCAAGGACGGGCTCGCCGCGCAGTACTTCGTCGGCCATGGTGCCGAGTTCGGCAGCGACGTATCCGGTTTCACGATCGACGGCTCGGCGGGCTTCGAGACGCTGCCCGGCGTCGCACCGGAACAGGATCGTAAGTACTACGCGATCACGGTAAGGCCGACGGTGTTCGTGAACCTCGTGCCCGACCACATCATCTTTCACCGCATGTATCCCATGGCGCACGATCGCACGATCGTCGAATGCGACTGGTTGTACACCGAGGATGTGATTGCCGAAGGACGCGACGTCTCGCGGTCCGTCGAGCTTTTTCACCGCGTCAACGAACAAGATTTCGACGCATGTGAGCGAACTCAACCGGCAATGTCGTCACGGGCATACCGTCATGGGGGTGTGCTCGTCCCTGCCGAGCATCACATCGCCGAGTTCCACAACTGGATAGTCGGCAAGCTGGGCAATTCGGGCAACGAAGGTGGCGAATGAGCGTGAGCGGTGACCTCCCGGATCTGTACATCGGCGGTGCCTGGGTGCACTCGTCGGACGGCGGTAAGCGCGAGTTGATCAATCCGGCCGACGGCAGCGTCGTCGCCGTTGTCGACGAGGCGACGTCCGACGATGCAGCCCGCGCGGTCGCAGCTGCTCGAGCCACGTTCGACGAGGGATCGTGGCCCGCAACACCTGTGTCGGAGCGTGCCGCGCTACTGACCCGCATCGCCGATCTACTCGTGCGTGACAAAGAGTTACTGGCGCGGATCGAAACCGACGACACCGGCAAGACGTTGGTGGAGAGCCGAGTCGACATCGACGACGTCGTCTCGGTGTTCAGGTACTACGCCGAGCTGATTGCGGTGTCGTCGGACCGGCTCGTCGACGTCGGCGACCCCACAGTGATCAGCAGGGTGGTTCGCGAGCCGATCGGCGTGTGCGTTCTCATCGCCCCGTGGAACTATCCGCTGCTGCAGATCTCCTGGAAGATCGCACCGGCGTTGGCAGCGGGTTGCACGATGGTGGCGAAGCCGAGCGAGGTCACGCCGCTTTCCACGATCGCATTCGTCCGCCTCGCCGAAGAAGCAGGCGTGCCTCCGGGTGTGCTGAACCTCGTGCAGGGCAGTGGCGCGGTTCTCGGTGCAGCACTTACCGATACCGACGACGTCGACCTGATCTCGTTCACCGGAGGCCTCGCTACGGGACGTCGGATCGCCGAAATAGCAGCCCGACGCGTGACCAAGGCTGCCGTCGAACTCGGTGGAAAGAATCCGCACATCGTGTTCGCCGACGCCGAGTGGGAAAGTTCGGTCGATCAGGTCTTGACGGGAGTGTTCCTGCATTCGGGTCAGGTGTGCTCGTCGGGAACCAGGTTGATCGTCGAAGAATCCATCGCCGACGACTTCGTTGCCGAACTGGCGAAGCGTGCCGCGAAGATCAAGTTCGGCAACGGCCTAGACCCCGCGAGCGAGACCGGACCACTCGTGTCCGAGCAACACCGCGAGAAGGTCGAAGCCTATGTGGCTCTTGGTATTTCCGAGGGAGCGAAGCTGGTGGTCGGTGGCGAACGCCCGGCCGATCCGACCTTAGCGACCGGGAGTTTCTATCCACCGACGATCTTCGATCGATGCGACCGCACCATGCGCATCGTCACCGAAGAGACGTTCGGACCCATTCTCACCGTCGAGCGGTTCACGACGGAAGACGAGGCGATCATGCTCGGCAACGACACCGAATACGGTCTTGCAGCAGGTGTTCGGACATCGGACGCCGCGCGTGGTGAGCGGGTAGTCCGTGCGCTGCGGCACGGCACGGTCTGGTTGAACGACTTCGGCTACTACACAGCGGCCGCAGAGTGGGGCGGGTTCAAGAAGTCGGGCAACGGGCGCGAGCTCGGACCGGCGGGACTCGCGGAATACCAAGAGATGAAACATATCTGGCACAACACCACACCGAAGCCAGCGGGCTGGTTCAAGGGCGACTGACCCTTTCCCGGCGCACCACGAGCGCTCCACGAATGTTCCAGAAGGATCGGAAAACATCTTCTCGGTCGGAACCGTTCAGTCCCGGCCTCGCACGCCGCAAGAGAGGCAGACCATGGCAATCAACACCGACAATGTGCCGGGCGACAACGGGATGGAGGATTTCGGCTACAAGGAATCCCTCGACCGAAGTATCGGCAAGTTCGCCAGTTTCGCGGCGGGCGTCAGCTATATCTCGATTCTGACCGGGACGTTCCAGCTGTTCTACTTCGGGTTCGGCACCGCAGGCCCCGCGTATCTGTGGTCGTGGCCTGCAGTGTTCATCGGTCAGATGGCCGTCGCACTGTGCTTCATGGAGTTGGCCGCGAAGTATCCGATTGCGGGCGCCGTCTACAACTGGTCGAAGATCCTCGGTAGCAAGATCGTCGGCTGGGTATCGGGCTGGCTGATGCTCACGGCGTCGATCGTGACGCTGGCGGCGGTCGTGCTGGCGCTGCAGCTCAACCTGCCGCGGCTGTGGAGCGGATTCCAGTTGATCGGTGACGGCACCGGCTCGAAGGACTTCGCTGCCAACGCGGTGTTGCTCGGCACGATCATGATCGTGTTCACCACGACCATCAATGCCCTCGGCGTTCGCCTTATGGCAATGATCAACAGCGCAGGCGTTTTCATCGAGCTCATTGCCGCGGTTATGATCGCTATCCTGCTGGCAGCCAACATTACTCGTGGACCCGACGTCTTCTTCTCCACACACGGCTACGGTGCTGGCGAGACCGGCGGCTATCTCAGTGCATTCCTCGTGGCCTCGCTTGCCTCCGGTTACGTGATGTACGGCTTCGACACAGCCAGTTCGCTCGGTGAGGAAACTGTCGAGCCGCGACGCACGGCGCCGAAGGCGATCCTGCGCGCGATCCTCGCGTCGTTCGTCATCGGTGGCGCGATTCTCGTCTTCGCCGTGATGGCTGCGCCGGACCTCGAAGACCCGAAGCTCGGTAGCCCGGACGGAAGTCTGCAATACATCGTCGAAGCAGTCATGTGGGGCCCGCTCGGCACGATCTTCCTGTGCTGCATCGTCGTTGCCGTCACAGTCTGCTCGCTGGCGGTCCATACGGCGGCGATCCGGCTCACGTTCGCCATGGCACGCGACAACGCGCTGCCGTTCGGCGAGAAGCTGGCCCGCGTGCATCCCAAAACCCAGACTCCTGTTGTTCCGGCCATCGTGATCGGCGTTATCGCAATTTTGATCCTCGTCGTGAACATCGGTCAGCCGCAGATCTTTACGGTTCTCACCTCGATCGCGATCATCATGATCTACCTCGCCTACCTGATGGTCACAGGTCCGCTGCTCAAGAAGCGCTTGCAGGGCACCTGGCCCCCGAAGGACCTGAAAGCGGGCGGTTACTTCACCATGGGCCGCTGGGGCCTTCCGGTGAACATCCTTGCCGTGGTGTGGGGCGCCGGTATGGCGATCAACCTCGCGTGGCCGCGCACCGCCGTCTACGGCACGCCTTGGTACAACCAGTGGGGTGCGTTCGTCTACATCGGCGGGATCCTCGGGCTCGGCCTGCTCTGGTACGGACTGAAGGGCCGCAACCACATCGGCACCCTGGCGTCGCACGCAGCGCCTGCCAAGGTAGCCCCGGAGAGCAAAGACGTGGTCGATGTCTGACGTCACTTCCGAAGACACCTTCGACTATGTGATCGCAGGCGGCGGTACCGCAGGGTGTGCGCTTGCTGCACGGCTGAGCGAGGACCCGTCGGTGACGGTGTGTCTCATCGAGGCCGGACCATCCGACGTCGGCGACGACAACATTCTGGTGCTGTCGGAATGGATGCATCTGCTGGATTCGGGCTACGACTGGGACTACCCGATCGAACCGCAGGAGAAGGGCAACAGCTTCATGCGGCACGCCAGGGCCAAGGTTCTCGGCGGATGTTCGTCGCACAATTCGTGCATCGCGTTCTGGCCGCCTGCTGAGGGCCTCGACGAGTGGGAGGCAATGGGCGCCACCGGCTGGGGTGCGCGCGACGTGCTGAAGTACGTCACACGGCTCGAAAACAACGATGCACCTGGCGATCTGCATGGTCACAGTGGTCCGGTTCGGCTCAGAGACATCCCGCCGAACGATCCCTGCGGTCAGGCTGTCATCGATGCCGCGGCGAAGGTGGGGCTTCCGACTGTTCAGTTCAACCGTGGCACAACCGTTCTCAACGGTGCGGGCTGGTTTCAGATCAACGCGGGTGAAGACGGCTTACGTATGTCGACGTCGCACGCCTACCTGCACCCGATCATCGGTCAGCGTCCGAATCTCGAAGTGCGTACCGGTTGTTGGGTCAGCGAGATTCTGATCGACGAGTCGCTTGCGGCGACGGGAGTTCGGTATCAACGTCCCGACCTCACCGGCTACGACACGGTGAGCGCGCGTCGGGAGGTCGTCGTGACCGCCGGTGCGATCGACACCCCGAAGTTGCTGATGCTGTCGGGAATCGGCCCAGCCGCGCACCTGCGTGAGCACGGCATCACGGTTCGAGTCGATTCGCCTGGCGTCGGTGAGAATCTCGACGACCACGTGGAAGGGCTTGTGTTCTACGAGGCGTCACGGCCGATGGTGACGACGTCGACGCAGTGGTGGGAGATCGGTCTTTTCGCGACAACCGTCGAAGGTCTCGACCAACCCGATCTGATGATGCACTACGGCAGTGTGCCGTTCGACATGAACACGCTGCGTTGGGGCTATCCGACCACCGACAACGGATTCTGCTTGACGCCCAACGTGACTCAGGGCCGATCGCGTGGGACGGTTCGGCTGCGCTCCCGCGACTTCCGTGATCGGGCAAAGGTCGATCCGCGCTACTTCACCGACCCGGACGGTCACGACGAAGCCGTGATGCTGGCGGGGATCCGGTTGGCACGCAGGATCGCCGAGCAGGAACCGTTGCGGGACTGGATCGCCCGCGAACTTGCGCCCGGTCCGGACGCGACGACCGACGAAGAGCTTCTGGACTACATCCACAAGACCCACAACACCGTCTATCACCCTGCGGGGACCGCTCGGATGGGTGCGGTCGACGATCCGATGGCGGTGCTCGATCCCGAACTTCGGGTGAAAGGGGTGACGCGGCTACGCGTCGTCGATGCCTCGGCGATGCCGAAACTGCCTGCGATCAATCCGAACATCACGGTGATGACCATGGCGGAGAAGTGTGCAGATCTGATCAGGGGAGTGTGAGCAACGGTGTCTCCCCGCAAATCGCCTGATTGCGAGCACCTTTGACGGATCTGGCGTCGTTTCTGGTCGAGCACCCACCGTTCCAGTCGTTGGGGCCCGACGAGTTGGACGAGCTCGCCGGCGCGGCGACGGTCCATTCTTTCGAGACCGGCAAGATCGTTGTCGATTACGGCGCTCATGTGCCGGAAGAGATCTGGATGGTGCAGACCGGTCAGGTGGTCCTGCTACCGGTGGGTGAGGAAGTCAGCACCGCCGAACCGATCGATACCGTCGCTCCCGGCGGCATCTTCGGGTTCTTTGCACTGTTGACCGACGGCGACGTCAAGTTCACGGCGCGCGCGAGTGAGCCGAGTGTCGTTGTTCGGTTGCCTGGCAACCTGGTCCGCCCGATCTTCGCGAAGCCGACGGGCCTTGCCTTTCTCGCGACGTCGGCGTGGAACTCGATGTCCGGCAGAACGAACGCGGTCGAGCAAGCCGCGTCGCGTCGCCCCGTCGGCGATCTGGTCAGGGCCGAGCCTGTCTTCACCACACCGGACACGACGGTTCGTGATGCCGTCAAACACATGACGGCGCAACGGACGTCGTACGTGTTGATTCCGCTTCGCGACGGCGACTACGGCATCTTCACCGATCGGGACCTGCGTACTCGAGTCGTTGCCGCGGGTGTCGGTATCGACGTTCCCATTCGGCAGGTGATGAGTGCTCCTGCCAAATGTGTCACCGCGGACCGTCTTGCAGCGACCGTCCTGATGGACATGCTGGAGATGGGTCTTCGACACATGCCGGTGCTGACGCATCACGGTCGGGTGCTCGGTGTACTCGAGGATGCCGATCTGCTCGCAGCATCGACACGCCAGAGTTTTGTGCTGCGCCGTGCGATCGGGCTGGCGGCCAATGCCGGTGAGCTGGAGGCTGTTACGGCAGGCATCACCGATCTTGCGGTCGATCTGTTCCGTGGCGGAACGGACGCGTCCGCGACGAGCGGCATACTTTCGGTCGTCATCGACAGTGTCGTCCGGCGTGCTCTCGAACTCGCGCTTGCCAATTCGGTCGGGATAGCGCCGTCGAAGTTCGCCTGGCTGACCCTTGGGAGCATCGCTCGTCGTGAAGCGATGCCGAGCTCCGACGTCGACAGCGCTCTGTCGTGGGCGGACGAACTCACGGCGGAGAAGGGCCGTTTTCTTCGGATGGCCGGGCGTGTGCACACCATTCTCGATGCGTGCGGCCTACCCGGCGACAGCAACGGCGCCGTTGCCGCGAAGCCGTTGTTCGCGCGGTCTGCCGGCGAATGGACCACCGCCACCAAAGAATGGCTCGACGACCCACTGAAGAATCGTGGGCTGATCATGTCGTCGTTGCTCGTGGACGGTCGGGTTGTCTGGGGCGACGACGCTCTGCACACGGTGCCGGCCGCCTATCGGACGATGCGTGCCGACCATCCCAATGCGTTGCGGCTGCAACTGCTGAATGCATTGTCCGACAAGGCCCGAATGTGGTCGCTGCGTGATGTTCTGTCGCGACGGGGTGGCACGTTCGACCTCAAGGCGCATGCATTGACCCCGATCGTCAATCTCGCACGGTGGGGTGGCTTGACCGTCGGCATTGCGTCCGCGTCGACGCCTGCCCGCCTCGAAGCGGCCGCGGGCAACGGACTGTTGTCCGAGGCCGACTCGAAGATTCTGACCGAGGTTTTCGCGGTGCTGCAGGGGCTGCGAATGGCACATCAGGTCGATCAGATCGCCGCGGGTCATACCCCGGGCGACATCGTCACGATGTCGGAGCTTTCGCCCCTCAACCGCAGCCTGCTCAGCGATGGGGTCCGCGAGATTGCCGCCGTGCAGCGGCGAATCTGGGCGCTGCGCGCCTCGTGAGTCCTTTTGGTTGGCCCGCCCTCCGAAAGTGCGCACGAGGCCGAAGGCCAAATGTCACGAATGGAGAGGTCCCATACGTCTGATGGTGGTCAGCATTCTTCGAAAGGGCAGCCACCATGAAAGAGACACCGAACAGCCGATCTGCGACGCCACATCGCATCGTCGTCCTCGGCGCCGGATATGCAGGACTGGCCGCGGCAGCGTTCGCTGCGGGTAGGACCAAGCGGCGCGACGATGTGCAGATTACGTTGGTCAACGCCGGAGTACGTTTCACCGAACGGCTACGGCTGCACATGACGGCGACGGGTCAGCAACTTGCCGACCTCGACCTGCGGGAGTTGTTGGCGGACACAGGAGTCGAGTTGGTGTGCGGTTGGGTCACCGCGGTCGATGCGGACGCCCGGACCGTACGCGTCGACGACCGACGAACCCTTTCCTACGACACGCTGATCTACGGGTTGGGCAGCGTGGCCGACACCACAACGGTCGCAGGAGTCGAGGAGCACGCCTACACCCTCGACAGTGCCCGCGACGCGCAGTCGTTCGCCGCGCACCTCGATCGGCTGGAGACGGGAACAGTGGTGATCGGTGGTAGCGGACTCACCGGAGTCGAGGCCGCGACAGAGATCGCCGAACAATATCCGGGACTTGCCGTCGTGCTCGTCGGCAGGGGAGTGCCCGGTGCGCATCTGAGCACGGGGGCGCAGGCGTATCTGCATACCGTTCTGGATCGTCTCGGCGTAGGCATCATTAGCGGAGTCGAGATTGTGAAGGTGCTCCCGGATGCCGTCGCTCTCGCCGGAGGCGACACCGTGGCGGCCGATGTCGTGCTGTGGACCAGCGGCGTGCGGGTATCGCCCATCGCTGCAGCGGCCGGACTGACCGTCGACGACCACGGTCGCATCGTCACCGATCACGCCCTGCGATCCGTATCGCATCCCGACGTGTACGCCGTTGGCGACGCCGCCTCGATAGTGCAGGGCTACGGGCCGATGCACGGCACGTGTCAGGGTGGTATGCCGACCGGTGTGCACGCGGCCGTATCCATCCTGCGGGAGTTGAAAGGCAAAGAGCCCAAGCCTTTTCGCTTCGGGTATATCCACATACCGTTGAGCCTCGGCCGCAGCGACGCAGTGGTTCAGTTCACCAAGCCGGACGACACACCCCGGCGGATGTACCTCACCGGTCGGCGTGCCGTCTGGTACAAGGAAACAGTGACTTCGTCCCCGTGGCCGACCTTCATGAGAATGACGAAATACCCTCGGACGACGGCGTTCTGGCCACACGGCGGTCGGTACACTCGACGGTCCGACAAGGAGATGGCCAGTGATGCAACGTATTCCGGACGCTGACCAGGAGGTGTTCGACAAGCACCGAAACCTGCTGTTCTCGGTCGCCTACCGCATCTTCGGCACTGCGACCGACGCCGAGGATGCGGTTCAGGATGCGTGGCTCAAGTGGTCGGCCGCCGACAGGTCGAAGGTGAGCGACCCGAAGGCGTACCTGGCGCGGATCGTCTCGAACGTCGCGATGGATCGCCTACGTTCGGTTGGCAAGCAACGCGAAACCTACGTCGGTCCATGGCTTCCAGAGCCGATCCTCACGTCGACGTTCGAGGGCGCCGACGCCGCGGCCAGTGCGGAATCGGTGTCGATGGCGATGCTGGTCGTTCTGGAATCGCTGAGCCCGCTCGAGCGCGCAGTATTCGTTCTGAACGAGGTGTTCGCTTTCAGTTTCGTCGAAATCGCCTCTGCGCTCGGCCGTTCCGAGGCTGCGGTCCGCCAGGCGGCGCATCGTGCACGTGGCCACGTCCAGGCTCGGCGGCCACGATTTGCGACCGATCGGACGCAGCATCGACAGGTGACGGAACGTTTCTTCGCCGCTGCGGCCGGCGGCGACATCAATACGCTGATGGAGCTGCTGTCTCCTGACGTGACGTTGTGGACGGACGGGGGAGGCAAAGTGCGCCAGGCGCTGCGGCCGGTCACCGGGGCCGAGAAGGTTGCGGCCTGGTTCGCGGCCGTCGGGCGTCGGCGTTACGAGGGTGTCGATCCGAGCGACATGCGCGTCGAGGTCGTCGAGCTGAACGGCGCGGAGGGCCTGGTGTTCTCGGGTGCGGGACGTGTGATTGCGACAGTGACGATCGCACTCGACGGAGACGGCCGCATTGCGGCAATTCACAACGTCGCGAACCCGGAAAAGCTGCGTGCGGTGTCCGCTGGCCGGGTTCACAGGCTGTAGGGCGCTGCGCGCCTCGTGAGTCTTTTTGGTGGGCCCGCCCTCCGAAAGTGCGCACGAGCGGCGTAGCCGCCTACCCGGCGATCGGAACGATGTAGCGCAGCGCAAAGGCCCTCAGCTGCTCGTCCGTGCTGAGGTCCAGATGCACCCGTGGAGTCATCATCAGCGAGTGGATGATTCGTACGATCACCTCGGCGCGTGGCGCAAAGTCATCCGCTGGCGCGAGTAGTCCATCGGCGACTGACTGCTGCAGCAACTGAACCGTAGCGAACACAGCGGATGCCAGAACGTCCGTTCCGCCGGTCGTGAGTCTCGGCAGCGCGCTTTCCGGTTCGAGGGCGATAAGCCGATTGGCGAGCGCATGCCCCCACAGGTGGCGCATGACAACCGTGAACGCGTGGACGATCCGCTCGTCGAAGGTGTTGCCAACCTTCGATGCCTCGACGAGTTCCAGGATCAATCGCTGAGACTCGCGCCCGATGACCGCGACGACGACCTCGTCCTTGGAACCGACCCTGCGATAGACCGTCACACGTTCGATCCCGGCGCGGCGCGCGATGTCCTCGATCGTCGTCCGCCGGATGCCGATCTCTTCGAAGCTCTGCAACGCCGCATCGAGGATGCGCTCGGTTGCGGGGTCTGAGTTACTGCTGGTCACGGCGCAAGCGTAGCAGCCGGTGCAACAAATTCGATCATCTGTAACATTCTCCGATCGTGCAATGCAACATTGCTATGCAAAATGTAACAGTGTATTTTGGGAGTATGACAAAGCAGACTGCAACGGCGCAGGCTCGGCACGAAGAGGCACACGCGATCACTGCGCGCGACGTCCAATTCGACTGGGACGGAATGCCGTTCCACTATGTTCCGAACGAACCTGTGGCCACCCACGTGTGGAACTTCATGCACCTCATCCTCCCGGAGGCGGAGCGCGCGATGGCGGGAGCGCTCGCGGACGCACTGCCCTATATCGAAGATGAGCGCCTGCGCGAAGAGGCCGTCGGCTTCATCGGTCAGGAAGCGATGCATGCGTCGTCGCACGAAGGTGTGCGGACGTACCTGACCGAGCAGGGCCTCGACGTCGAACCGATGGTCGACACCATGAACTATCTGATCGACAAACTGCTGACCGACCACGGCCTCAGTGGTCGCGCGAAAAAGGCATGGCTCAAAGAACGGCTAGGACTCTTCGCCGCGCTCGAGCATTTCACCGCGATTATCGGACAGTGGCTGCTCGATGCCGACGAACTCGACGAAGCAGGCATCCACCCGATGATGCTGGACCTGCTGCGTTGGCATGGCGCGGAAGAAGTCGAACACCGCAGCGTCGTCTTCGACGTGTACCAGCACGTCGACGGCAGCTACGCACGCCGCGCTCGCACCGCCCTTCTTGCAAGCACGACGCTCGCGGTGCTGACCTGCGCCAGCATCACCTACCTGGTGAACCACGATCCTTCGCCCAACAAAGGCAAGCCCTGGCCGGTTCAGTTCGTGAGTGCCGCCATGCGTGGCCTCGTCCCCAGCGGTCTGCACTTCCTCACCGAGATTCCGGTGTATCTCAAGCCCGGATTCCACCCGTCGTCGATGGGCAGTCTCGACCAGGCGCTGCGCTACCTCGCTACCTCGCCCGCGGCCAATGCGGAGCTGCGCCAGGAGTCGTCGTGAGTGGCTTGATCAGGGGCGAAACCCAATTTGCATCGCCACGCGATGGATCCATACCGCCGAGTGTGAGGCTGGTGGCATCCGCCGTCCGCGGCTACCGCCGACTCGTAGCCGACAGCAGGTTCGCGCCGCTACTGTCGAGGTCGAAGCCAGTGCGTCACAACGACTTCGATATGAGCCTGGTGATCGAGCAGATCGCCGAGCAGGCCGAGGACGTCGTAAGCGTCACTCTCGCAGCTCCCGACGGCGCGGACTTGCCGATCTGGAGCCCCGGGTCGCACGTCGATGTGTTTCTGCCATCCGGCAAGCAGCGCCAGTACTCGCTGTGCGGCGATCCGCGGAACCGACGCAACTACCGCATCGCGGTGCGCCATATTCGTGACGGCGGCGGCGGATCTCGTGAAGTTCACGAGGGGCTGCGGGTCGGCGATGTGCTGCATATCAGGGGTCCGCGCAACGCGTTTCGGATGGTGACAGCGGACTCGTACCTGTTCGTTGCCGGCGGTATCGGGATCACTCCGATCCTGCCGATGGTGCAGGAAGCGGATCGTCGCGGAACACCATGGCGCCTGATCTATCTCGGCAGATCGCGCGATAGTATGCCATTTCTGAACGAGCTCGCCCGCTACACCGGTGGCGATGTCGAGATCAGGCCGGACACCGAGTTCGGAACCCCCGACACGGCAGCTCTCCTCGATCGGGCGCTACCAGGTGGCGCTGTGTACGTGTGCGGACCACCACCCGTTCTCGACGCGGCGCGTCGCCGGTTGTCGGCGATCGCTGGTTCGGGATCGCTTCATACCGAACGGTTTTCGGCACCACCGGTCGTCGGAGGCGCTGCGTTCGACGTGGAACTGTTGCGCAGCGGCGTAACGGTATCCGTCGGCGCAGAGGAATCAGCGTTGACCGCGATTCGGCGCAGCAAGCCTGACGTCGCCTATTCCTGCCAGCAGGGTTACTGCGGCACCTGCACCGTACGAGTGTTGTCGGGCAGCGTCGAGCATCGCGACAACAGCCTGCTCGAATCCGAACGCACTGGCGCGATGGCAGTCTGCGTCTCCAGGTCCGAGGGCGGACCACTTGTTCTCGACCTCTAGACCTACACGCACGAGGAGTCTCTTCATGACCGAAAACCCAACGATCGACCGACCCACGACGCTGTGCGAAGCCTTTGTGCGCACGGCCGCAATCGATCCCGAAGCAATAGCGCTACGGACCCCCGGCAATGTGCAGACCCTGACGTGGCGTGACTACGCGGACCGCGTCCGAAAAGTCGCAGCGGGATTTGCGGCATTGGGCATCGGCCGCGGCGACACAGTCGCGTTGATGATGGCCAACCGAATCGAGTTCTACCCGTTGGAGATCGGCGCCCAGATGGTCGGCGCGACGTCGTTCTCGGTCTACAACACGCTCGCCGCCGATCAACTGCGCTACGTCTTCTCGAACGCAGGCAACCGGGTCGTCGTCTGCGAGGCACAGTACGTGGACGTGATCCGCGCAAGCGGCGTCGCGATCGAGCACATCGTCGTTGTCGACGGCTCGGTCGAGGGCACCAACACCGTCGAAGAGCTGATCGCGCGCGGCGACGCGAACTACGACTTCGACGCCGGCTGGCACGCGGTTCGATCCGACGACGTCGCGACGCTGATCTACACCTCGGGAACGACCGGCAATCCCAAAGGCGTCGAGTCGACGCACGCCAACCTGATCGAGGAGGCGTACGCGTTCGCCTCGGTACTCGACATCGAATTCGGCGACCGCATCACGTCGTTCATGCCGACCGCGCACATCGCCGACCGTTTCACCGCGCTGTATCTGCACGAGATCTTCGGTACTCAGATCACGTCGGTGTCCGACTCGCGCCAGATTGCGGCGGCACTACCGGATTTGCGTCCCACGATCTGGGGCGCAGTGCCGCGCGTGTGGGAAAAGCTCAAAGCTGCAATCGAATTCGGCATCGCGAACGAACCCGATCCCGCCAAGAAGCAGGGCTTGCAGTGGGCGATGTCCGTCGCAGCGAAACGTAGCGCGGCAGCGCTTGCCGGTGAACCGATGTCGGACGAGGTCGCCGCCGAGTGGGCGAAGGCAGACGAATTGGTGCTGTCGAAGTTGCGTGCCAAGCTCGGCTTCGACCAACTCCGCTGGGCCATGTCGGGTGCGGCACCGATACCGCCCGAGACGCTCGGCTTCTTCGAAGGAATCGGGATCGCCATCGCCGAGATCTGGGGGATGTCGGAGCTGAGTTGCGTTGCCAGCGCGTCGCATCCACGCGATTCGAAACTGGGTACGGTCGGTCGTCTGCTACCGGGTATGGAATCCAAGATCGCGTCGGACGGCGAATTCCTGGTCCGCGGTCCGCTGGTGATGAAGGGCTACCGCGGTGACCCGGCAAAGACGGCAGAGGCAGTGGACGCCGATGGGTGGCTGCACACGGGCGACATCATCACCGTCGACGAAGACGGGTATCTGCGTGTCGTCGACCGCAAGAAAGAACTCATCATCAACGCCTCCGGTAAGAACATGTCACCGGCGAACATCGAGAACACCATCAAGGCGGCGGCTCCGCTGATCGGGGCAATGGCGGTGATAGGGGATGGGCGCGCCTACAACACCGCGCTCGTCGTACTCGACGCCGAAACCGCACCCGTCTACGCGGCGCAGCGAGGCCTGCACGACGCAAGCGCGGCCGCGTTGGCCGTCGACCCTGAACTCGTCGCGGCCATCGCAGACGGTGTGGCGGCCGGCAACGAAAAGCTGGCGCGCGTCGAGCAGATCAAGAGGTTCACCGTACTTCCGACCTTCTGGGAGGCAGGTGGTGAAGAGATAACGCTGACAATGAAATTGCGCCGCAAGCCGATCTCGACGAAGTACTCCGCCGAAATCGACGCGCTCTACGCGGATCGCCCGGACGCCTGGATTCACGAACCGTCCAACGGAAAGGTTGCGGCCCGATGACCGAAACACCAGTTCGTAAGAAGGCAGTTCGTATCGACACCGCTTTCGACGTGACGAACCCGGCGACCGGCGACGTGGTCGGTACGTTTCCCATCCACACCGACTCGGACGTCGCGGCGACGGTTGCCCGTGCGCGCGTTGCATCGCAGTGGTGGGCGAGCTTGTCCTTCGCGCAGCGGGCGGCACGTCTCGATCGCTGGCGCTCCGAAATAGTTCGCGGCACAGCCGAGTTGGCGGCCCTGATCAACTCCGAGATGGGTAAGCCGGTTTCGGATGCGAAACTCGAAATCGCAATGGCGTTGGAGCACTTGGCGTGGGCGGGCAAAAACGCGAACAAGGTGCTCGGATCCCGTTCGGTCCCTTCGAGTTTGATGACTCTCAATCAGGCCGCGAGCGTGGAGTTCCCACCGCTCGGCGTGGTCGGCGTGATCGGTCCGTGGAACTATCCGGTGTTCACACCGCTCGGCTCCGTGTCGTTCGCGCTCGCCGCAGGCAATGCGGTCGTCTTCAAACCCAGCGAATACACACCCGGCGTCGGAGCCTGGCTCGTCGCCGCGTTCGGGCGAGCCGTGCCCGAGCAACCGGTGCTGCAACTCCTCACCGGCGGCGCGCAAACCGGTGCAGCCCTGTGCCGTTCGGGCGTCGACAAAATCGGCTTCACAGGGTCCACCGCGACGGGCAAGAAGGTCATGGCGACGTGCGCCGAGACGTTGACTCCCGTGCTGATGGAATGCGGCGGCAAGGACGCGCTGATCGTCGATTCCGACGCCGATATCCGCGCCGCAGCCGATGCTGCGGTATGGGGTGGGTTGTCAAACGCCGGTCAGACGTGTCTCGCGGTCGAACGCATCTACGTTCACGAGGCCGTGTACGACGCGTTCGTCGCCGAGGTCGTGGAACGTTCCGCGAAGATCCACGCCGGTGCACCCAGCGGATCCAAGATCGGTCCGATCACCATGCCGAGCCAGGTCGACGTGATCCGTCGGCACATCGCCGACGCGCTCGAGCAGGGCGGCCGAGCGGTACTCGGTGGGCTGAACACCGTTGCGGGACAGTTCGTGCAGCCGACCGTCCTGGTCGATGTACCCGAATCGTCGCTTGCCGTCACAGAGGAAACCTTCGGTCCGACGCTGACCATCGCGAAGGTTGCCGACATGGACACGGCGATCGAACTCGTCAACGCAAGTCGGTACGGACTTGGAGCCACCGTCTTTGCGAAGAAGAATGCGACCGACATCGCCCGCCGCATTCGGGTCGGGGGTGTCGGGATCAACGCCTTCGTCGCCTACGCGACGATTCCGTCCCTGCCGCTCGGCGGCGTCGGTCAGTCCGGTTTCGGTCGGGTGCACGGACCGGAAGGTCTGAAGGAGTTCACCTACGCGAAAGCGATTACACGACAGCGTTTTCCGTCACCGCTGGCGTTGACGACCTTCGCGCGTTCGGAGCGGACGGACAGCATCGTCGCCGTCGCTGTGAAGCTGTTGCACGGAAGGACCCGATCATGACCGACACGCGCGTACACATCGCCGTCGTCGGCGCCGGATTCGGCGGAATCGGCTTGGCAATCAAACTGCGCGAGGCCGGTTTCGAGGACTTCGTCGTACTCGAACGCTCCGCCGAACTCGGTGGCACCTGGCGTGACAACACCTACCCGGGCTGCGCCTGCGACGTTCCGTCGCACCTCTACAGCTATTCGTTCGCGCCCAACCCCGACTGGTCACGAACCTATGGGCAGCAACCGGAAATCCTCGACTACCTCCGCACTGTCGCAGAACGACACGACGTCGTCGCGCACATGCGATTCGACACCGAGGTCGTCGATGCTTCCTGGGTCGAGCAATCGCGGAACTGGCGAATAGAGACCAACAGCGGCGTGCTGCACGCCGACATCCTGATCTCCGCGGCCGGGGTGTACGGCGATGCCCGCTACCCGGACCTCCCTGGCCTGGATACCTTCGAGGGCACAGCATTTCACTCGTTGCACTGGGACCACGACCACGACCTGACGGGGGAGCGCGTCGCGGTTCTCGGAACCGGAGCTTCGGCAGTGCAATTCGTGCCCGAAATTCAACCGAAGGTCGACCGCCTGCTTGTGTTTCAGCGCTCCGCCCCCTGGATCATTCCTCGGATGGATCGGACGACTTCGCGCGTCGAGCGTGCGCTGTTGCGCAAACTCCCGATACTCGGAAAGGCGTTGCGCGGCGGGTATTACACCGGCATCGAAGGTTTCGGTCTCGTCGGGTTCGTGAACAAGGGTTTCCGCCATCCGTACGAATTCCTCGGACGTCTGCAGTTGCTCCGGCAGGTAAGGGATTCAACGTTGCGTGCGCGTCTTACGCCCGATTACATGATCGGGTGCAAGCGGGCGATCTTCTCCGACGATTATCTCCCCGCTCTTGCTAGAGACAACGTCGACGTCATCGACGATGCGATCGCCGAGATTCGTGAGCACTCGATCGTCACCAGCGACGGTGTCGAGCACAAGGTGGACACCATCATCTACGGCACGGGATTCGTGGTGCCACCTGCCGTCTACGGCCGAATCCACGGTCGTGACGGGCAGTCCATCGGGGACCTCTACGCAGACAGGCCGCAGAGCTACCTCGGTACCGCGGTCGCGGGGTTCCCGAACTTCTTCAGCACACTCGGACCGTTCGGCGCAGTCGGAAATCAGTCGGCGATCTACATGATCGAATGTCAGATCCGCTACATCGTCGACGCCCTCGTCACGATGCGCGACGAGAAGCTCGACCGAGTCGAAGTACGTGCCGAAGCGCAGGAGGCGTTTCTCGACGAAGTCGACGAGCGCAGCGCCGACACGGTCTGGCTCACCGGTGGCTGTTCGACGACCTACTACCGCACCGCGGACGGTAAAAATGCCGGTCTGTATCCGAGTTGGAGCTTCGAATACCGCGATCGCACAAGTCGATTCGACCGCGACGCCTACGACCTGCTTCCCAGCCAGAGCACAGCGGTCGGGCAGCCGAACCTGGTGAGGAGCCGATGATGTTCTCGCTGAACACAATTCCGTTCGTGGGCACCAGCCCGTTGGGCAACAATCCGGCCTACGACGTCGACGGCAAGGTCGTTCTCATCACCGGCGCGGGCCAGGGCATCGGTTTGGCGCTGGCGAAAGTCCTGTACGAGCGCGGTGCTTCGGTCGCAATCGTCGACGTCGACGAGCACTCGGCCGAGGCGGCCGCCGCGGTCCTCGGCGAGCGAGCCGTTGCGATCGCTGCCGACGTTCGGGATCGTCCCGCCATGGCAGCGGTTGTCGCGCGCATCGTCGACCGGTTCGGCAGACTCGATGTCGTTGTCGCCAACGCTGGAATCGCTCCGCCGCCTGCCACTCTGCGCACGATCGACGAGGAAGCCTTCGACCGCGTCATCGACATCAATCTGACAGGTGTTTTCAATACTGTGCGACCCGCGTTGGAGCAGGTGATCGAGCACGGCGGTCACGTCGTCGTCGTGTCGTCTGCGGCCGCGTTCGCGCCGGGTGCAGGCGGTTCGCCGTACATGATCAGCAAGGCTGCCGTCGAGCAGTTGGGCAGAGCGTTGCGCATCGAACTTGCTGCGGTCGGCGCAAGTGCAGGCGTTGCCTACTTCGGCATCGTCGAAACGGCGATGACGCACGACACTCTCGACGACGACGAGCTGGGACGCGAAGTTGCCGAGTTGCTGCCATGGCCGCTGAACCAGCGAATCAGTCCCGAAGCTGCCGCCAAGTCCGTCGCCGACGGAATCGGTGAGCGTGCCGCGCGCACCATCGCACCGGCGTCGTGGCAGCCGTACGCGTTGCTGCGTGGAGCTGCCAACGTCGTCATCGACCGGAAGATGGCCGGCGACGAGAATGTGCACGCGCTGATTCGCAAAGTCGAGGCCCGGCTACGCCGGTCGTGAGTCCTTTCGGAGGGCCCGACCACCGAAAGGACTCACGAGGCGCGTAGCGCCCTCAGCTGCCGCAGACGAGTTCCGTGGCGTCGAGCGCCGACATCGGCTTCGCAAAGTAATAACCCTGGGCGTAGTGATAGCCGAGCCCGCGAAGAATCTGGAGATGCTCGGCTGTCTCGACGCCTTCGGCGACTGCCGCGACACCGAGTGAGTCGGTCATGGTCAGGAACATCTTGACCAGCGTCGTCGCCTGCTGCGCAGGCAGATTGGCGATGAAGGTTCGATCGATCTTGACGCCGTCCAGGATTCGTTCGGTCGACAGTTCGCCGAGCCGCGCCATGTTCGAGTAGCCGATGCCGTAATCGTCTATGACAACGCCCATTCCGGCGTCGCGCAGCGCTTTGAGGACACCCTGTGTGGTCGGTCCGTCGTCCATCATCGCCGACTCGGTGAGTTCGATCATCACGCAGTCGAGGGGCAGCCCGACCGAAAGGGCGGCGGCAATAATTCGTGACGGCAAGCGCGGATCGTGCAACTGTCTCGCTGCGACGTTGATGCTCACCGAGATCATCCGGCCGCCGAGTCGCCGCGGCCGCCAGTCGTCCGGCACCGAGCGCGGCGTACAGGCGTTCCAGTCGACCGCAGCCCGAAGTGCTTGATGTAGAACGAGATCGAAGAGATCGTCGATGAGGGGACTCGATTCGGCCAAGGCGATGAACTCCTCGGGACTGACCGGGCCCAGATGCGAATCGTTCCACCGGGCAAGCGCTTCGAAGCCGGCGACGGTGTTGCTTTCGAGGTCGTAGATCGGCTGGTACTCGACCTGGATATCGCCGGCATCGATCGCGCGCCGCAGTCGAGTCGTGACGGACAGCCTGCGCGTGGATCCGTCCTTGTCGGAACTGTAGAACTTGTAAGACGCACGGCCGGAACGCTTTGCGGCGTACAGGGCAATGTTGGCATGGGTCAGCAACTCGGCCGTTGTTGCCCCATCCGCCGGCGCCAGCGCCATCCCGATGCTCGCGGTAATGGTGATGTCGAGTTCCGAGCAGACACCGGCGACGTCGACAGAGATTCGCATCGGTCGCGACACGGCGGCGAGAATGGCCTGCGCGGCGAGCGCCGCCTGGGCCGGATGCTGTGTCGGGAGACCGACGATCAACTCGTCGCCACCGAGCCGCCCGATGATCGAACGCGGAGGTAGGGTTTCGCGGATCCGTTCGCCGATGTTGCTCAGCACACGGTCGCCCATGGCGTGGCCGTGTGAATCGTTGATGTGTCGAAACTCGTCGAGATCGATGAGGATCAACGTCAGCGGTACAGCGGTTGCGAGGGCCTCGTCGAGCAGCTTCTCGGTATGAAATCGACTGCTGAGTCCGGTGACGGTGTCGGTCTCGACCAGATGTCGCAAAGCGCGCTCGCTGACGATCTGTGCTGTTATGTCGACACTCAACCCCAAAGTTCCCTCGAGCTCCCCGTTCTCGGAGAACATCGGTTGGTACTGCGTGTCGAACCACAGACCACCCAACTGGACCTGAACACGGAAGTCTTCACCGGCGATGGCTCGCCTGTAGTGGTCGGTGATGTCGGTGCGGTCGCCGTAGATCTCGAAGGTGTTGCTGCCGACGAGTTGGCCGGGTTCGAATCCGAACGTGGCGAGCAGTCCGCCCGTCGACAATCGAATTATCCCCTCGAGATCCATGGCGAAAACCAGAACTGGAGCGGAACGCAGTACGACCGATAGATTCTCGCGGACCTCTCGAACCTGCGATCGATCGATCGTCAGTTGGTCCGGAATGCGAACGAGCTGCGCCGCAGCGGAATCGTCCGTGCGATCGGTGATGAATCCGATAAGCACAATCGTTTCGGTGTCGTCGATACCGATCGATGTGGATTCGATGCGAAATTCGACGGGAAACGTCGTTCCGTCTGCGCGTAGCCCGAAAGATCGAAACCGGTTGCTCGACGGAGCGAGGTTCCCGGCGTACAAGTCGGCTCCCAAGGCCCGGAATTCGGATCTGAGAAACTCGGGAACGATCGTGTCGACGACATCGCGGCCGATCGCATCCGCCTTCGACATTCCGAACATCCGTTCGGCGGCGGGGTTGAAATCCATGATCACGCTGTCGGTCGAGGTGACTACGACAGCGTTGGGCGCGGACCTAACGATCGCACCCGAAATTTCGGTCGACCGGCGACGATCAGTCGATCGCACCGTTCTCCTCCCTGGGCATCAGGCCCCGACGACCATTCCCGAATGTTAGCCCGTTCGAGCGAAAAGTTCCCTCGAGTCGTCCGATTCGGGCCCAGGTACCCACTGTCGGTAACCAATGTGACAAATCGGGCTGAAATTCGAACAGGCTTTGCCTGGAAACGACGCGTAATCGTTGCGTGATCTGTCCCGCGGAGAAAAGCTCGGCGATGTCGAAAAGCGCGAGCGGGTTCCGAGGTATCGGTGTCGATGCACGAACAACACAAAGGAGTCACCATGTCCGACAACACCGCACTCATCACCTCACCCGCCGCGGACCTCGCCGTCTTCGACCGCCTCGTCGGAAGCTGGAGCCTGTCCGGCGGCATCTCCGGCGCAACCCGGTTCGAGTGGCACGAAGGCGGATTCTTCCTCGTCCAGCGAAGCGACATCCACCACGAAGGTCAGACGATTCGGTCTGTCGAGTACATCGGGCACGACCGGAGCTTCGGTGAAGCGCCGAGTGCGGACATCGTGTCGCGCGTGTACACGACTACCGGCGACACACTGACCTACGTCTGGGAATTCGACGGGGTCGAACTCACCATCTGGGGCGGTGAGAAAGGGTCGCCCGCCTACTTCCGTGGTGAGTTCGACTCGTCGGGCGCCGTGTGCAAGGGGGATTGGGTCTGGCCGGGCGGCGGCTACAGCTCGGTGATGACGAGGATAGCGGCGCGCTGACGGCCGCTAGGGCGCTGGTACGCCGGGAGCGCTGCCACCAGGGCCTCCCATCGGACCAGTGCCTGTGCCCGGCGTCGGTGCACCTTCGGTGATCGTGGCGATGGTCGCCGTATCGCCGACGACGGTCGCCCGGATGGTTGCCGTATCGCCGACAGCGATGCTCCCGACCGAAGTGCCTGCATCGAGGACATAGGTCCTGCTGTAGTCGTCGGCACTGGTTGCCGTGACCTCGGTCGCGGAAATCGCTGTGACAGTGCCGGTTTGGGTGAGTTCGGTGCTGAATCCACCGTCTCGGTTCGCGACGACGAATTCGCCGTGCAACGATGCGGCGGCAGAACCGGTGCCCTGCGGCCCGCCTGCGCCGTCGAACATGCCGGGACCACCCATGCCGCCGGGACCTCCGGCGTTGTTGGATGCGCCGCTCGTTGCCGCGTAGATCGCCGCGCCGCCGCCCGCAGCGATCACCGCGGCAACGCCGACGGCAGCGGCGGTCTTGCGGGCGGACCACGTCCCCGGCGTGGGTTGTGGTGCGCCCCAGGTGTGCTCGGTTGTGGTGGCGATCGGCTGGGTATCTGGCTGCGCGGTCACGGGTACTCCTGTGCGAATCGACGTAGGTATCGGAGATGTTGGGGACCACACTTGCGAAGCAAGCTATGTGTGCGCTGTGAGCACGGCCTGAGTCGGCTTAGCCGACCGGTCGAATCGAGACGTTCACAGCTCACTCATAGAAATCGCACAGCAACGACCCATCGCACCTGCACATAATGAGCGTATGCCCGTCGTCGACCGCCAACCGAGTCCGCAGCAACCGAGTCCGACATCGGTGCCCGAGCGCATCGTCATTCGGCGTGCCGACGGCAACCCGGTGAAAGTTCTCGTTGTCGACGACGAACCCGTCCTTGCCGAGATGGTGTCCATGGCGCTCCGATACGAAGGCTGGGACACGACGACGGCAGGTGACGGCGCGACGGCCATCGCCCGGGCACGCGAATCGCGACCCGACGTCGTCGTGCTCGACGTGATGCTGCCGGACATGACCGGACTCGACGTTCTCCGCAAACTGCGCGAACAGATACCGCACCTGCCCGTGCTGCTGTTGACCGCCAAGGACTCCGTCGAAGATCGGATAACGGGCCTCACGGCAGGCGGCGACGATTACGTGACGAAGCCCTTCAGCCTCGAAGAAGTAGTGCTCCGGCTGCGGAGTCTGTTGCGCCGCACCGGCATATCGACCGAAACGAACGCGGCGCAGATCGTTGTGGGCGACCTCGTCCTCGACGAGGACAGTCACGAAGTTGCACGCGACGGCGAACTCATCACGCTGACCTCGACCGAGTTCGAACTACTTCGATTTATGATGACGAATCCGAAGCGGGTTCTCAGCAAGGCGCAGATACTCGATCGGGTCTGGAGCTACGACTTCGGTGGCCGTTCCAACATCGTCGAGCTGTACATCTCCTACCTCCGCAAGAAGATCGACAGTGGCCGTGAGCCGATGATCCACACCATGCGAGGGGCGGGATATGTCCTCAAGCCGGCTCGCTGACCCACGCGCGTGGTCGTTGCGGGCCCGGCTCCTTGTCGGGCAGGTCGCTCTGCTCGCCGTTGTGTGTGTGATCATCGCCGGTGCGACAACCTTTGCGCTGCAGCAGTTTCTGATGCACCAACTCGATGGTCAGCTCACCGACGCCGGGCATCGGTCGGCAGCGATCGACGAGTTTCCGCCACCACCGTTCGACGACATCCGTCGACCACAGGTCTCCGGGCCCGGACCGGATTTTCTCGATGCTCCAGGACAGCCACCGGGAACGGTCGGAGCGATCATCGTCGACGGAAAAGTAACGGACGCTGGAGTTCTCACGACCAGAGGAGCTCGCGCCGCATTCGACGACACCGCAAATGCACAGTTGGTGGACATACCCATCGACGGTGCGCCGCACACCCGTGATCTGGCGGGGCTCGGCGAATACCGATTGATCGCAACGCAAACCCGCAGCGGTGACGTCATAGTCACCGGACTGTCCTTGTCGGACGTCAACGACACCTTGATGACCGTATTGCTGATCTTCGCGGCCGTTGCAGCGCTTGCGCTCGTGCTCGCGGCGACGGCCGGGATCGTGATCATTCGTCGTGCGCTCGCACCGCTCACCCGCGTCGCGGCGACAGCGAGCGATGTCGCCGATCTGCAGCTCGATCGTGGCGAAGTCACACTGCCGGTTCGTGTTCCGCCCGCCTACGCCGATCCGCGGACCGAGGTCGGACGACTCGGGGATGCCTTGAATCGTATGCTCGAACACATTGCGGCCGCGCTGTCGGCGAGGCAGGCGAGCGAGACTAGGGTCCGGCAATTCGTCGCCGACGCAAGCCACGAATTGCGCACACCCCTCAGCGCGATACGCGGCTACGCGGAGTTGGCGCAGCGCGGCCGCGGGGAGGTCCCCGATCAGGTTGCACACGCGATGGGCAGGGTGGAATCGGAAGCCGAGCGGATGACGCGCCTCGTCGAGGATCTGTTGTTGCTCGCGCGCTTGGACTCCGGTCGTCCGCTCGAGGACGAGCAGGTCGACCTCTCGTTGCTGCTTGTCGATACGGTCAGCGACGCGCACATCGCCGGACCCGACCACGTCTGGAACCTCGAGCTCCCAGAGGATCCGGTCGTCGTGGCAGGCGATTCTGCACGTCTGCACCAGGTTCTGGCCAATCTTCTTGCCAATGCCCGAACCCATACCGGCCCGGGCACCGTCGTCACGGCGACGCTTGCGGCCGACCACACGAGTGGCGCCGTATTGACCGTCAGCGACGATGGTCCGGGTATACCGCCCGACCTGCAGCCCGAGATCTTCGAACGTTTTGCCAGAGGGGATTCCTCGCGTTCACGCCGTGCGGGCAGTACCGGGCTCGGCCTCGCCATCGCAACGGCGGTGGTGAAGGCCCACAACGGAACCATTGCCGTGCAGAGCGTGCCGGGACGGACGGAATTCACGGTGCGGCTACCGAATCACAGCTGACGCATAGCTGCGACCGATATTCGGTCAAGGTTCGGAACCGACAATCGACTGATGCCCACAACCATGCTCGAACACGCACGACCGGAATCGACTGCTGCACAGCGAGATATGCGCAGACCGCGCAGAATGCAGCTGGCATACGTCGCACTTCTTCTTGGTACGGCTGTCCTCTACCTGTGGGATCTTTCGGCGAGTGGATGGGCAAATTCGTTCTATTCCGCTGCGGTGCAGGCCGGTTCGCAGAGCTGGAAAGCCCTTCTGTTCGGTTCGAGTGATGGCGCGAATTCGATCACGGTCGACAAGACCCCGGCGGCCCTGTGGGTGATGGGCCTATCGGTTCGAATCTTCGGCTTCAACTCGTGGAGCGTTCTCGTCCCACAGGCGCTCGAAGGAGTTGCCGCCGTTGCGATGCTCGTCGCGACAGTGCGACGCGTCGCCGGCCCTGGTGCAGGACTGATCGCCGGAACCCTGCTCGCGCTCACGCCGGTCGCAGTGCTGATGTTTCGGTTCGACAACCCCGACGCACTGCTCGTTCTGCTACTCGTCGCCGCCGCCTACTGTGTCACCCGAGCGATCGAAAAGGAGTCCAGCGTCTGGTGGCTTCCGCTTGCGGGCGTTGCGGTCGGGTTCGGATTTCTCGCGAAGATGATGCAGGCGTTTCTGGTGCTGCCGGTGTTTGCGCTGGTGCATCTGATTGCCGCACACGCTCCGTTGCGCAAGCGTCTTGTGCACCTGGTCGGGGCGCTGGTCGCTGTTGTCGCCTCCGGTGGTTGGTACATAGCCCTCGTCGCGCTGTGGCCCGCGTCGTCGCGGCCGTACATCGGTGGGTCGCAAGAGAACAATATTCTCGAATTGGCATTGGGCTACAACGGATTGGGTCGGCTGACCGGCAACGAGACAGGTGGGCTCGGCAATCTCAACCACGACGTGGGCTGGGGTCGACTGTTCGGGTCGGAGATGGGGACGCAGATCGCATGGTTGCTGCCCGCGGCTGTGATCGCGATCGGCGCGGGAATGTGGATCACCGGTTCGAAGCCGCGGACCGATCCGCTGCGCGCTGGGATCCTGCTGTGGGGCGGTTGGCTGGCAGTGACAGGCGTCGTTTTCAGCTATATGAACGGGATCGTTCACCCTTATTACACCGTGGCACTAGCGCCTGCGGTGGCAGGCGTCGTCGGTATCGGGTCGGTTCTACTCTGGCAGTGCCGCAACGATATTCGAGCGCGGATCGCACTCGTCGGCATGACCGCGACGACCACCGTGCTCGGTTGTGTCCTGCTCGGTCGCAATGCCGACTGGCAGCCGTGGCTACGGCCGACGATAGCGGTCGTCGGCGTCTTTGCCTCGGTGCTGCTGCTCGTCGTCGACAGACTCTCCGGGCGCGCAGCTCGCGGTGTTGTCGCTGTGGCGCTCGCAGCCTGTCTCGCTGGACCCGCCGCGTACTCCGTTGCGACAGCGTCGACTCCGCACAGCGGCGCGATTCCGTCGGCGGGTCCCAGCAGCGGAGGGCCGGGTGCGGGAGCGATGGGCGGGCTGCTCGGCACCGTCGTGGTCGGCGCTGAACTCACCACGACCCTGAGTAGCAATGCGGACGACTTCACTTGGGCGGCAGCGACTGTCGGGTCCAACAATGCAGCGGGCTACCAGTTGGCGAGCGGTGTTCCTGTCATGGCGGTCGGGGGATTTAACGGCACGGATCCCGCCCCCACCCTCGAACAATTCCGACAATACGTCGCGGATCAGCAGATTCACTATTTCGTCGGCGGGGCCATGGCGTTCGGGCGCGGCGGCGAATCCAGTGGCAGTAAGGAGGCCGCAAACATCGCCGCGTGGGTCGCCGCCAACTACACCGCTCGAACGATCGACGGCGTGGCGGTCTACGACCTGAGCGTGCAAATCGGTTCATAGGTCACGCACAGCTTGTGCAAAAGGCTGACACACACCGCGACGACACGATGAGTGACATGACCACAATCGCCTCCCGCGCCACCTCCGGGCCGGACACGCGCCACGCCCGACCGAACGCCGCGACCATCGCCCGCGAACAGGGCGTACCGGTCCTCGATGTGGTGGTTCCGGTGTACAACGAGCAAGCGGCACTTGCCGATTCGATTCAACGACTGCACGAGCATCTGAGTACACAATTTCCGTACTCGTTTCGTATCACCATCGCGGACAACGCGAGCATCGACGACACGCCGTCGATCGCTGCCGCACTTGCCGCCGAGTTCGCCGAGGTGCGATCGATCCGGCTCGAGCAGAAGGGCCGGGGACGGGCGCTGCACGCGGTGTGGTCCACGTCGGACGCGCCCGTGGTTGCCTACATGGACGTCGACCTATCGACCGACCTGGCGGCGCTCGCCCCGCTGATTGCCCCACTGATCTCCGGCCACTCCGACCTGGCCATCGGCACACGCCTCGGCCGGGGATCGCGGGTAGTCCGTGGCGCCAAGCGTGAGCTGATCTCGCGGTGCTACAACCTCCTCTTGCGTTCGACGCTGTCGGCCAGATTCTCCGATGCCCAGTGCGGTTTCAAGGCCATGCGCGCCGACGTGGCCGAGCACCTGCTTCCGCTCGTCGTCGACACCGGATGGTTCTTCGACACCGAACTGCTGGTACTCGCGGAACGCAGCGGTCTGCGGATCCACGAGGTGCCGGTGGATTGGATAGACGACCCAGACAGTCGGGTCGACATCGTCGCGACCGCAAAGGCCGATCTGGTCGGTATTGCCCGGCTGGTGCGCGGCTTCGCAAGTGGCGCAGTACCGATGAAGGTCCTGACCGCCCAGCTCGTCGCCGCAGGAGCACTCGACCGGCCGACCACCAGACACGGTTCACCGACATTGCTTCGCCAAGCTGTGCGCTTCGGTGCAGTCGGCGTCGTGAGCACCGCGGCGTACCTCCTGCTGTTTCTCCTGCTACACGGAGCCATCGGTGCGCAGGCGGCGAATTTGGTGGCGCTACTGATCACCGCAATTGCCAACACCGCGGCCAACGGCAGGTTCACGTTCGGCGTGCGCGAAAGGGCGGGCGCTGTCAAGCGACAGTTCGAGGGCCTGGTGGTATTCGGCATCGGATTGGCGCTGACGAGCGGCTCACTCGCGTTGCTGCACAGCGTGTCGGAGGCACCGCGATGGGTGGAGCTCGGTGTGCTCGTGCTCGCGAACCTCGTCGCGACGGTCGTCCGCTTCGTCCTACTTCGCGGCTGGGTATTTCATCCACGCCGAACCTCTGAATAACTCTGAGACAACGCAATTCGCAAAGGAACTCCAATGACCATCACTGCCGAACCACCCGCGCGGACCGCGCAGGTGCACCCGACTCCCGACCTGATGTCCCGATTGCCCCGTCTCGTGCGCGGCCCCGCCGACCAGCCCGGTTGGGCACGCCCGGCGTTGCTTGCGCTGTTGGCGGCGACAGCCGCGCTGTATCTGTGGGGTCTGAGCGCCTCCGGCTGGGCGAACGAGTTCTATGCCGCTGCAGTGCAAGCCGGAACCCAGGACTGGAAGGCATTGCTGTTCGGATCACTCGACGCAGGCAACGCCATCACTGTCGACAAGCCGCCTGCGGCGATGTGGGTGATGGGATTGTCCGGCAGGCTGTTCGGATTCAGCTCGTTTTCGATGCTTGCGCCACAAGCTTTGCTCGGCGTCGGGTCGGTCGCACTCGTGTATGCCTCGGTCAAACGTTGGAGCGGGCCTGGCGCCGGTCTGCTTGCAGGCGCGGCCCTGGCGGCGACGCCCGTCGCGGCCTTGATGTTTCGCTTCAACAATCCGGACGCACTACTGGTGTTTCTGCTCGTTCTCGCGGCGTACTGCACGGTGCGGGCGACGGAGAACGGCAGCGTTCGTTGGCTCGCTCTTGCAGGGAGCGCGGTCGGCTTCGCATTTCTGACGAAGATGATGCAGGCCTTCCTTGTCGTCCCCGCATTGGGTCTGGTCTTCCTCGTTGCCGCACCCATCACGTTCTGGCGGCGGATCGGCAGGCTGCTGACTGCTTGCGCAGCGATGATCGTCTCCGGTGGTTGGTTCGTCGCATTGGTCAGCCTGTGGCCCAGTGATTCTCGTCCGTACATCGGCGGCTCTACCGACAATTCGCTGCTCGAACTCGCGCTCGGCGACAACGGTCTCGGACGTGTCGTCGGTGGCTCGGGCAACATGAGTGGGGGAGGCGGTGGCGGCGCAGGATTCGGTGGTGGGACCGGGATCTCGCGACTCTTCGGCGACTCGATAGGTACCGAAATCTCGTGGCTACTGCCTGCCGCGCTGATCGGAGGAGTTGCGGGACTGTGGTTCACGCGGCGGGCGCCGAGGACGGACAAGATCAGGGCGAGTCTGTTGTTATGGGGAAGTTGGCTTTTGGTGACGGGCCTCGTGTTCAGCTACATGCAGGGCATCTTCCATCCGTACTACACGGTCGCGTTGGCCCCGGCGATCGCCGCACTGGTCGGCGTCGCGGTGCGGGAATTGTGGCGCGGCAGAAACTATCTGCCTGCTCGCCTCGCGTTGGGTGCAATGTTGGCAGGCACCGGAATCTGGAGTTTCATCCTCTTGGACCGGACGCCGGACTGGTTTCCCGCGATGCGTTGGGTCATCGTGGTCGCAACCATCGTCATAGCGTCGATACTCGTCGTCGGCGCGCATCAACTCGGCAAGTTCACGGTTGCTGTCGCAATTGCAGGCCTGCTGTTCGGCATCGGCGGGACAGCGGCATACGCCATCGAGACTGCGGCGCAACCACATACGGGTCCGGTTCCCGCATCGGGCCCGAACGCGGGCGGCGGTATGGGAGGTCCGGGCGGAATGACGCCTCCGAGCGGGATGGAAGCTCCGAGCGGCATGGGGACCCCTGGTGGCGCGACGACAGACTCTGCTGAACTCGAAGCGTTGTTGGAGGAAACCGACACCCGCTGGGCCGCAGCGACGATCGGTGCCATGTCGGCAAGCAGTCTCGAATTGAGCACGGGCACAGCCATCATCGCGATCGGTGGGTTCAGTGGCTCGGACAATTCTCCGACGCTGGAGCAGTTCAAGGCCTACGTTGCCGATCACAACATCAGCTACTTCGTCGCGGACAACGGCGGCATGGGCGGGGGACCCGGCGGCGGATCGGGCGCTTCGGCCGAGATCAAGGCCTGGGTGGAGGCGAACTTCACCGCAACCACGGTTGGTGGATCGACGGTGTACGACCTGACCGGGGCATAGCTCGCCGAACGGGCTCTCAGCGTCGCGATCCGGCGCTGGGGGGCTCGACTTTGTGCGACCTCGCACGCCGGTTACCGACCTCACATGGCTGATCAGGCGTGTGAGGTCGGTAATGCATTGGCGACGTTGGCGTGGAGCGGGATTCCGGCGCGGGGTGCTCGCCTTCTTCACCTTGCACCGAAAGGCGAAGGCGGTCGTCGAAACGGACGAGGTTGCGCTCAGCCGTTCTTGAACGGATTGAACGTACGGCCGAGGACGTACTGCAGGCTGAACGGCACCGGACGCATACTGTTGGAAATCAGTTTGTTGACGGTGCCGGGCACGCAGACCGGTTTGCCCTTCGACACAGCGCTCCAGCCCTCGCGCACAACGTCTTCCGGTTCCTGCCACAGGATCGCAGGCAGCTTGGAGGCGGTGTCGCGAGTGCCCATCGTGTCGTGGAACTCGCTATGGGTGAATCCCGGGCACAGCGCAGTGACGTTGATGCCGTCGGGCTTCAACTCCGTATCGAGTGACTGCGACATGTTGAGCACGTAACTCTTGATGCCAGTGTACAGCAAGCTCGCACCGGGAGGCGAGAAGGCCGCGACCGAAGACAGATTGACGATCCGGCCCCAACCGCGCTCGCGCATCCCGGGAATGACGAGGTGCGCGAGTTCGGTCACGGCGGTGACCATCAGTTGGATCTCGCCTGCCAGTGTCTCCCAGGATGTTTCGGCAAACGCGGTCTTGCCGGACAGTCCGGCATTGTTGATGAGGACGTCGATGTGGATGCCTTGCTCACGGGCGAAGTCGACGATCGCTCGGGGAGCGGTGGGGTCGGTGAGGTCGGCGGAGAACACGTCACAGCGGATCGTGTCGTCGCGTAGCTCCGCAGCAAGGTCTTCCAGCTTTTCGGCCCGGCGAGCGACGAGCAGCAGCGAAAAGCCCTCCGCCGCAAGGTGCCTGGCGAACGCAGCGCCGATGCCGGCAGAGGCGCCGGTGATGAGTGCTGTGCGAGTTGTCATCTATTGTCTCCATTGTCGTTGGCGGCGAGTGCAGGTATCTCGCGCGGTCCTGGTACGAAGCCTTGTCGTGCTTTGCCGATATCGCCGCGATAGGGGTGGACGGGTCCCTCCAGAACGAACGGCAGCGGAACCAGCCGTTGTGCGTCGGTGAGGCCCCAGGTGCCGATGCCGAGGTAGGTCCCGGTATCGAACCGCCGCACCTCGTCGACCATGTTGATGTCACCGCAGAACGAGTGGAACGCCCGGTAGATCAGGTGGTATGCCGGACGGCCGTCGAATCGTGAAGGCGCGATTACGGTGTGCATCGGAAACCGCTGAACGACGCGGCCGAGTTGCCGAAACGTGTTGTAGCCACGACCGGTTTCGGGATCGATGGGGCGAAATGCTTTTGCCAGCCAAGGAAACGCGGGGTTGGCCACGGAGATCGCACCTGTCACCGTCGCGAAAACAGAGGGCTGGCGCAGTAGGCGGGCCGTGTACTCACCATGAAGGTCGGCCACAGACGGACATTCGAGACCCGCGAAGGTTTCCAACAACTCTGTGGTCGACAGAGTCCCAAGCAGTTCGTGCGTCGTCACGATCGTTCCTTCGTCTGACACCGGTATCTTGAATACGATTCAAGAACGTTTCTCGACCGTAGCCCATTCTTGATCGCCATTCAAGATAAGCTCGTCACGATGCCACGGAACAAGCGCCCACAGGATCGTGAGGAGAAGACTGCCGAAATCGTCGCGGTCGCACGTCGGCTCTTCCTGGAGGAGGGCTACGAGGCGACGGCAATGAGCAAGCTTGCCGCCGGTGCAGGCATCGCGGCCAACACGATCTACTGGTACTTCCGCGACAAGGACGACGTTCTGCTCGCGGTGCTCGACGCCGTGCTGGCCGACGCGTGGCAGGCCTACGTCACGACTGCGCCGACGCAACTCGCGGATCGATTGCTGTGGTTGGTCGAGAGGCTGGACGAAACCAGCAAGTTGATCACGACCGTGCATTCCCGGATCGCTGTGTCGGCGTCGATCGATGCCTGGCACGACGGGTTCCACGGCATGAGCGAGGCGGTCCTGCGCGGAGAGCTGAATGCGATCGGCGTCGTCGAATCAGAACTCGACGCGGTCGTGAAGATCTGGGTCTTCACCGTCGAAGGCCTACTTGTGCATCAATTCGACCAGAACCAGCGCCGGGCGATCTGTGAGTCGCTTGTTCGCCAGTTGCCCATGACGCAGTGAGCGCTCAGCTGGTCGAGTACGGCGGATTCGAGTGCAGGCGAACGAGGGCCGCGAAGATCTCGCGCCAGCCGACCATCCCGATGACATTTCCGCCGTCGACGACGGGTATCGAGCGCAACCGCTTTTCCAGCATCTGATCGACGATCTCGGACAGTCGTGCCGCCGGACCGACCGAGGTGGCCGGCTCGGCGAAATGGAACACCGCCGCCGTCATCCGCTTCGACAGCGTGATGTCACTCCAGGTGAAACGCCCCGACCACAACCCGAGCATTTCTGCCTTCGCAACGGACTCCTCGGTCACCAGTGCGATCAACGTCCCGTCCGTGCTCACCACGGGAAGGGTCGCGACGCCGCTCGCGAGTATGGTCTCGAGGACCTCGCTGAGTCGCGCACCGTCTCGAAGGGTCACAACGGGACTTGTCATCAGATCGAGTGCGCGGATGGATTCGACTTCGGGGTCGTTTCGCATCGGAAACTCGAATGCCGGCATGGATTTCATGGTCTCCACTCAATCGGGTTTGGTACCTGAGAATACCCGCTCGTGTGACATGACAACAGCTACTAGAGCACTCGTTTGATGGGACTTTGGTCCCTAATCGAAGGGACCAAACGCGATCTGTCGGTTACATCAACGGTGCAGCCCACACCAGGTGCACCCCGGCCGCGGGTATCGAATGCACGGTGAGCGAACCCTGCGCCTCTCGCGCGCGCGATTCGAGATTGCGCAATCCACTGCGGGTGACATGTGTCGGCAGGCCGCCGCCGTTGTCGGTGACTTCGATCGTCAGATCGTCGTCGACGGTGATGTTGACCGACACCGTCGTCGCCCACGAATGCCGGACAGCGTTGCTGACGGCCTCCCGGACAACAGCCTCGGCGTGATCGGCAAGGGCGTGCTCGACGACCGAAAGCGGACCCGTGACGTGAAAGCTGGTCTTGATCGTCGAATTGCTCGTCTGCTGCGCGATCGCAAGCTCCAGCCGCTCGCGTAGTCGCGCGAACCCTGCCACGCCGACCTGCAGTCCGAATATCGCAGTCCTTATGTCCTGCACCACTTCCTGCAGCGAGTCGACGGTATCGGTCAGCCGTTGCCTTACCTCAGGCACCACTGCGCGAGCGATCGTGCCCTGCAGCGAAAGGCCGACCGCGAACAGCCGCTGGATGACGTGGTCGTGCAGGTCGCGGGCAATTCGGTCGCGGTCGGTGACGATGTCGAGTTCGCGAATGTGTCGTTGCGCCGACGCCAGCTGCAGTGCCAGTGCCGCCTGGTCGGCGAATGCGGCCATCATTTCGAGCTGATCCTCGGTGAACGGTCGAGCGCCTGCCTTGCGCAGAACGACCACGATCCCGATGACCGTCTCGCTG
Source organism: Antrihabitans spumae (assembly GCF_043944905.1). Taxonomy (NCBI): domain Bacteria; kingdom Bacillati; phylum Actinomycetota; class Actinomycetes; order Mycobacteriales; family Nocardiaceae; genus Antrihabitans; species Antrihabitans spumae. Next base: position 29,828 of record NZ_JBIMSN010000026.1, on the reverse strand, counting down.
GTCCGCAGCGGCAAGACGAGTGCGGGTCCCGTGTGCTCGACCAGAACCGGATTTGCGGCCTCGAAACGTTCGTAGCGCAGCGGTATCCGTTCGCGATACGAACGGCCGAGGGGAGTGCCTACCAGCAGTAACGGTGTTTGCTGAATGCGCTCGCAATCGTCGCCGGTCGCCTCGGTGACGATCAGCTCGGCGGCGGGGAGATTGGGGTCCTCGGGCACCGCGAGAAAGGACGTGTCCGCGTCGGTGAGTGTCTTTGCCTTCTCGGTGATCAATCGAAAGACCGACGGTGGATCCGCACCGGCGAGCAAGGCGGTTGCGATGTCCCGCGTCGCTTCGATCCAGGATTCACGGGTCCGCGCTCGCTCGTAGAGTCTGGCGTTTTCGATCGCAATGCCCGCGGCGGCCGCCAGCGCTTCGACGAGTAATTCGTCCTCGGCGGTGAACGAATGGCCGTCGGCCTTCTCTGTCAGATAGAGGTTGCCGAAGACTTCCGCGTGCACCCTGACGGGAACGCCGAGAAAAGTCCGCATCGGCGGGTGGTTCGCGGGGAATCCGACGGAAGCGGGATGCTGCGCGAGGTCACCGAGCCGCAGCGGCTCCGGCTGTTCGATCAACTGCCCGAGGACGCCGTGCCCAGCAGGTAGGGGGCCGATCAGGTCGCGAGTCGGCTCGTTTATGCCTTCGTAGAGAAACTCTGACAGTTCGTCTCCTGGACCACGGACGCCGAGCGCGCCGTAGCGAGCATCGACCAGGCCGATTGCCGTGTGCACGATCGTGCGCAGTGTGGCATCGAGATCGAGGCCCGAGGTCACCGTGAGCATCGCCTCGACCAGCCCGTCGACACGATCGCGAGGCGGGCTTGGCCGGCGTTGGGGACTGCCCGGCATCAGGACTGCTGGACCTGCCGACGAAGTTCGGACGCGAAAACGGCAGCCTGCGTTCGACGTTCCATGCCGAGTTTTGCGAGCAAGCGGGAGACGTAGTTTTTGACAGTCTTTTCCGCAAGGAACATGTGACCGGCGATCTGCCGATTGGTCAGGCCGTCTGCGAGCAGGTCGAGCAGGTTGCGCTCGCGATCGGTCAAGCCTGCGAGTGGACCGTTCTTGGTGTCGGCGTGGGTGCGCAGCCGCATCATCAGTGCGGCCGCGGCACGGTTGTCGAGCAACGACTTACCGGAGCCGACGTCTTTGATGGCCTTGGCGAGTTCCATACCTTTGATGTCTTTGACGACGTACCCGCTTGCGCCGGCGAGGATCGCGTTGAGCATGGCCTCTTCGTCGGTGAACGATGTCAAGATCAGGCAGCGCAGATCGGGGAGTTGGGAGAGCAGATCGCGGCAGAGTTCGATGCCGCTGCCGTCGGGTAGTCGGACGTCGAGCACGGCAACGTCCGGGCTGAGCGCCGGAATTCGTGCCATTGCTTCGGAAACGTCTGCTGCTTCGCCGATCACCTCCAGCGCCGGATCGCTGGAAAGTAGGTCGACCAAGCCGCGTCTGACGACTTCGTGATCGTCCACGAGAAATACCCTGATCATCGCCGGTGAACCCCGCTTCATCGTTGGACCTGCGTCCAGGTTAGCCCGCTGATGGTCGCGGGAATACCCGAATCATCCCTGGATGCAGGTGACCAAAGGCCCTAGCTATCGGCACGGGTTTCAGTTTCGCACCTGATTCGAATCGACCGCGCGCGCAACAAGTTCGCGAAGTGCAGGACTGGACGACGCTCTGACTAACGCGCAGTCCGACAGCGAGGCGGCGGCCCCGAAATCGATTGTCATGTCAACTGATTCGGCGAGGCGATACGGCTGACTCTCGATCACCGCACCGAGCGTGCGACGCAGTCGAGATACTTCGGCACGCACCGTGACGACATGTTCGGCGTCGCCGTAGATCGCCTGACTCATGGCAGCCGCGGTGACGCCCTGTGGTCCGGACAGGTTGAGCAGTAGCAGTATTTCGGCATGCCGCGACGTCAACGCGCTCCGCCACTGCGCGTCCGCACCGGTGAGTTCGACGGCAGGCGTCCCCGTCAGATCGAGCCGAATGGTCAGTCGGGTGTTGTCGCCTGCAGGTCGGATCAGCCAGCCGTCGGAGATCCGCTCCGGCATACACAGACCGAGGCCGGGCACCGCAAGCGCACGCTCGGATCGCGGAACTGCGATACGGGCGCGGCTCGTCACGCCCGACGTATGCGCGACCCAGCCGTGTTCGTCGACGAGAAGCAGCGGTCCGCGGACCGACGCAAGCAGTGGTGCTGCCGCGGTCCGGAGCCGGTCGAGCCGGTGTTCGTGATGTCTCCACAGTTGCGACTCCGCGAGTCGGACCCCGGTTTCGACAAGCGCGGTGATCGTGGGGTGCAGCGTCAACGCCGGACCGCTCACATCGACGATGCCGAGCAGTTCGCCGGTGCGCGGATCGTGGATCGGTGCCGCTGTGCAATACCAGGGGTGCTGTGACTGCTCGAAGTGCTCGGCCGAAAACAGTTGCACAGGAGCGCTTTCGGCCAGCGCGGTGCCGATCGCATTGGTGCCGACCCGCGCCTCCGTCCACTCGGCTCCCTCGCTGAAGCCGAGACTGTCCGCACGGCGGCGGACGTTCGCCGCACCCATACGCCACAGGATGACGCCCTCGGCATCGGTGACGACCAGAAGTAATTGGGACACGTCGGCGACCGCCGAAATCACCTGTTCCAACTCGTCGATGACACTCGACAGCGGCGATCGGCGGCGGCGGCGCTGTACCTCGTCGACCGACATCGGGTCGCGCACGTTGCTGCCGTCGGGATCGAGTCCGGATTCGAGCACCCGCGACCACGAGCGAGCGACGATGTCGCGTGGTCGCATACCCGAGCGGCTGCCCGCGATGACGGCGTCGTGCATCCGACTCAGCTCACGCGCGTATCGCGGCAGGTCGGTGCCTGGCGTGATCGCGCTGAAATTGCTCACGGCTGCTCTCTGTCGGGTACTCACTGCGAGCATAGGCGGGCTTTTGTGTCCTCCGCCACACCGCCGCGGCCGTGCAACCCGATGCAACCCTTGTCGCGATTGCAGCAGAAGCGTGTGCTGTGAGTCACAACGATCAGTCACAAAGATCACAAGGAGTTGCGATGACCCGAACACTCGAACGAGAGACCTACAGCCTGCCGCAGGGACCACAGGAACGGGTCGACGCTTGGCTCGCGGGGTTCGAAGCCGCGCTCGCTGCACGCGACATCGACGCTGCGGCCGGAATGTTCGCCACAGCTAGTTTCTGGCGCGACCTCGTCTCCTTCACCTGGAATCTCAAGACGGTCGAAGGGCGCGAGGGCGTCGCCGAGATGCTTACCGAGCGGCTCGCCGACACCGACCCCAGCGGCTTCCGAACGACCGAAACCCCGACCGAGGACGGCGGCGTCACCGCGGCGTGGATTGCGTTCGAGACTTCCGTCGGGCGGGGTACCGGCCATCTGCGACTCAACGACGAAGGCGCGTGGACGTTGCTCACCGCGATGCAGGAACTGAAGGGGCACGAGGAAGGTAAAGGTACGAGCCGCCCGCGAGGTGTGCAGCACGGCGCCGACCCCAACCGCGTGACCTGGTCGGAGCAGCGGGCCAACGAAGAAGCCGAACTCGGGTACACCCGCCAGCCCTACGTCGTCATCGTCGGCGGTGGCCAGGGCGGGATCGCGCTCGGCGCCCGGATGCGCCAACTCGGCGTTCCCGCGATCGTCGTCGACCGGCAAGCCCGACCGGGCGATCAGTGGCGCAATCGCTACAAGTCGCTGTGCCTGCACGATCCCGTCTGGTACGACCACCTGCCCTACATGCCGTTCCCGGAGAACTGGCCGGTGTTCGCGCCGAAAGACAAGATCGGCGACTGGCTCGAGATGTACACGAAGGTTATGGAGGTGCCGTACTGGAGTTCCACGACCTGCAAATCCGCGACCTACGACGAAGCCGCCGAAGAGTGGACCGTCGTCGTCGACCGCGCGGGCGAAGAGGTCACGCTACGACCGAAACAACTTGTGCTTGCAACGGGTATGTCGGGCAAGCCGAATGTTCCCACCTTCCCGGGCCAGGACAAATTCCAAGGCGAGCAACATCATTCGAGTCACCACCCCGGACCGGACCGGTATGCCGGCAAGAAGGTCGTCGTGATCGGAGCCAACAACTCCAGCCACGACATCTGTGGCGCGCTGTGGGAGGCGGGCGCCGACGTGACGATGGTGCAGCGGTCTTCGACGCACATCGTCAAGTCGGATTCGCTGATGGATCTCGGTCTCGGCGATCTGTATTCGGAGCGTGCACTCGCGGCAGGCATGACGACGCAGAAGGCAGATCTGACCTTCGCATCGCTGCCGTACCGGATCATGCACGAGTTCCAGATTCCCGTGTACGACGCAATTCGGGAGCGCGACAAGGACTTCTACGACCGGCTCGAGGCGGCCGGCTTCGATCACGACTGGGGTGACGACGGTTCGGGGCTGTTCATGAAGTATCTGCGGCGTGGGTCGGGCTACTACATCGACGTCGGTGCCGCGGAGCTCGTCGCGAACGGCGACATCAAGCTCGCGCACGGTCAGGTCCGTGAATTGACCGAGCACGGTGTGATTCTCGCCGACGGCACCGAACTGGAGGCCGACCTCGTCGTCTATGCGACCGGCTACGGCTCGATGAACGGGTGGGCCGCCGATCTGATCGGACAGGATGTCGCCGACAAGGTCGGCAAATGCTGGGGACTCGGCTCCGACACCACCAAGGACCCTGGACCGTGGGAAGGCGAGCAGCGCAACATGTGGAAGCCGACCCAGCAACCCGGCCTGTGGTTCCACGGCGGGAATCTGCACCAGTCGCGGCACTATTCGCTGTATCTGGCCCTCCAGCTCAAGGCACGCTACGAGGACATCCCGACGCCCGTCTACGGACTGCAGAAGGTGCATCACCTGAGATGAGGTCTGCACGTCTTGCTACAAATTTGCTGCAGTTTGCATCGCGGTGGGGCAGAGTAGATGTCATGACGAGCCCTAAGGTTCCCAATCCGTCGGACATCCTCGCCGCGGCGCAGGCTGCAGTGGAGGCCGCGCAGGCCGTCGCCGCGAGCGCATTCGACACCGCCATTCGTACACCGCAGGCATCGGTACATCTGGCGGCGCAGATGCCGGACCTGATCGACAATCTCGCCAACGCGGTCGAACGCCTCAACAGGACGCTCGATCGGCTGGATCGGACTCTCGCACTTGCCGATCCGCTGTTCGCAACGCTCGACCAGATCATGCCTCGGCTCGAGCAGTTGGCGGGCGTCGCCGAAGATGTCCGCAAGCTGGTCGCGCGGCTTCCCGGTGTCGACACGCTCGGGCGAATCACCGGCGTGCATTTCGACGAGGAGCCGCCGGCGCCGACTCCGAAGCCGCGGCGACGCTAGCGAGAATCTAGGTTGGTGCCGAACCGTTTCGTGGCATCGAACCGTTGGTCGACACGGAGTGCGCGGGCGACTCGATGGTCGCTGTGAGGGTTACCAGAAATCGACCGTGATGTGCGTTGCCCGTCAACGGCACGGAACCGTTCGGCAGCACCGTGACGGCGTGCCGAGATGTGCGAGTACCCCTGTGGGCCTCTCGCCGTTCTTGCCGTCGGCCGCGTTGATCTCGGCGCTCCGAGCAAGCGACGCCAACACATCGGGCACATCGTGTTCCGAGCCGGCGACTCCCGCAGCGGTGAACGTGCGGCGTGGGCTATGGGCGGGTTGCGGCGCAGGTCTGGGTGTCGCAACCGGAGGATCGTCGCCGACCAGCGCTCGGGCCATCCGCACGGCGCGATCGTGAATGTTGTTGAACGACTCCACCGCAGCGAAGGACAAGGCTCGGAGCCGATCGTCGAAACCGAGCAGTTCCTTCGCTGACGGCAGCGGCCATTCGATGGCAGTGCCCCCGAGTTGCGGCCATTCCGGCTGTAGTTGCAACCACGTACTCAATTCAGCGGTCGGGGTATCGGCAGACCTGCGGCGACGCGACGTGGTTGCCTCGACTCCGTCGGACCAGACGCCGAACGCGAGGTCCGGCCAGGCCTCTTCGTCCCACGCGATTGCCCCGACCTCGGCGGCGAGGAATACCGCTCGGCACGCTTGACTCGGCTCCTCGAGGCCACCCAGCAACCCGAGCTGGTCCGCTGCCGCGACCATGCCGAGACGCGTTGGTTCCAGCGTGAGGAGTGGGAGAGTCATCGGGGTCCACCATACGCACCGGCGCTCAGGTCGTCGTTTCCGTACGTATCGTGAGCGCGCAAGGTTGCGACAGCTTTGAGCACCATCTCCTGGTACTCGTCCTCGGCGTCGGAATCGAGCACGATGGCTCCTCCCGCGCCGATCCGCCATTCGCCGTCCGTGAGCACGGCGGTCCGGATGACGACATTGAGGTCCGCTGTTCCGTCGAGTCCGAGGAAGCCGATCGCGCCCGAGTAGATGCCGCGCGCCTCCGTCTCCAGGCCGTCGATGATCTCCATCGTTCGCAGCTTCGGTGCACCGGTCATCGAACCGCCGGGAAAACAGGCTTCGACACAATCGACGACGTCGACATCCCGGCGCAACGTCCCGCGCACTGTCGACACCAGTTGGTGCATGGTCCGGTAGGTCTCGGTGACCATCAACTTGGGAACGTGCACGCTACCGATCTCGCACACCTTGCCGAGGTCGTTGCGCAGCAGATCGACGATCATCAGGTTCTCGGCGCGCGTCTTACTGCTCGATGCCAGTTCGTCGCGTAGCCGGTCGTCGTCGAAGGTGGTGGCACCGCGCGCTGCCGTACCTTTGATCGGTTTGCTCTCGACCGTTCGATTGCGGTCGACCTTGAGGAAACGTTCGGGCGACGAGCACGCTACTTCGCAGCCCGCCAGGCGGAGATACGCGCCGTACGGTGCCGGGTTGCAGCGGCGAAGTACGCGATACAGGTCTAGCCCGTTGCCGGTGGCAGGCACGCGAGAACTGTTCGTCAGGCACACCTCGTACGATTCGCCTGCTCGCAGCTTCTCCTGACAGATCGCGATGTCTGCGAGGTAGCGGGAATGGTCGCGCACGAGCGTCTGCTCTGCGGCCGCGACGTCGACGGACCGGGACAGCCCCGTCGGCTCCAGCCAGGTCGGTACCGTCGCCAACAGCGCGCGTGTCTCCGACAGCCACTGTTGCGCTGCCGCGGACCCTGCGCTGCCGCTGTCGCCACCGTCGTCGAGCGCAAGCAGATAGGTCGCGTTGTCCTCGTGGTCGACAGCGATCATGCGGTCGGCGAAGATCCACTGCGAGTCCGGAGTGTCGGCGCGGTGCTGCCCCGCCGGACCGACATCGGCGCGGAGTTCGTAGCCGAAATAGCCGACGTAGCCACAGGTGAAGTCGAACGGTAGGCCGGTCGGCTTTCCGATCCGCCGTTGCCGCAGATAGTCGAAGACGGTCCCTGCGACGGTTGTGCGACCGGCTGTGGTCTCGACGCTCACACTCCCGTCGCCGACGTCGTAGCGAACCAGTTCGGCAAGCGGTCCGGAAGCGTCGCCGAGGAAGGAGAATCGATCCAACCCGGGTTCGACGTGTTCGCTGTCGAGCCAAAATGCATGTGCGGCAGCAGAATACAGGCGAAGAAACGCGCCCTCGGTTTCGACGGCGCGGTCTATGACCGCGACGTTGAGTCGGTAAGCAGACGCGTGCGGATGCGGAATCAGCACCGGCGCAATTTGTTCGGGACGAATGGCGATCGAAGGTCGGGTGACTCGTCGCGTGCGAGTCAGGTCAGCGAAGTTGCGCAGCAACGTCGTTCCGTGTTCCGACGCGACCGACTCGGGATGAAACTGCACGCCCCAGCGAGGCTTGGTGCGGTGCCGGAGAGCCATAACTACGCCGTCCGGTGCCCAGGCCGTCGCTTCGAGCGAATCCGGAAGCGGGACGGCTGCCGCGAGCGAGTGATACCGAACGACCGAAAAGTCTTGGGGGAGTTCGGCAAACAGTTCGGTGCCGGTGTGGTGAATCCGTTCGATGTAACCGTGGCGCGGGGTCGGCGCGGCGGCAACGGTGCCGCCCTCGTCGACCACGATGCCCTGATGGCCGAGGCAGACGCCGAGCAGGGGTAGGTCGGCGTAGCGGATGAGGTCGGCCGAGACGCCGAAATCTCTTGGTACCGAGGGGTGTCCGGGTCCCGGTGAGATGACGATGTTGTCGTAGGCGGCGAGACCGAGCGCCGCGATACCGTCGACTTCGTCGTTGCGCACGACAACCGGCTCGGTGCCGTTCACGACACTGAGCAGCTGGAACAGGTTGTACGTGAACGAGTCGTAGTTGTCGATCAGCAGCGTCCGCAATGGCTCACTCATCTTCTTCGGTGACTGTCGAATTTTCGCAGACTCCACCGGTGGGCTCGCCGTGGCGTCCTGCACAATGGCCTGATGCCCGATGTAGTGCAGCCGACCAACGTCGATCCGAGCCTCGTCGACTTCGCCGTCGTCGGTGATTGGATGGAGTCGCAAGGTCTGGAAACCGGACCGTTCACCGACGTCGCAACGATCGGCGGCGGGACACAGAACGTCCTGCTGCGGTTCACCCGAGGCGGGCGGGAGTTCGTTCTGCGTAGACCGCCGCGGCACCTGAGGGCGAAGAGCAACGAGGTCTTGCGCCGCGAGTCACGTTTGCTCGCGGCCCTCAACGACACCGCTGTTCCCGCACCCGGGCTCATCGCGGCATGCACCGACGAGACCGTTCTCGGCGGCGCGGTGTTCTACCTGATGGAACCCATCGAGGGATTCAGCCCGGCGGTCGGGTTGCCGGATCTGCATGCCTCCGATGCGTCGATCCGACACGGGATGGGACTGTCCGCCGCAGCGGCGCTCGCACAACTCGGCAACATCGACTACGAGGCGATCGGGCTCGGCGACTACGGCCGACCCGATGGCTTCCTGGAACGCCAGGTGCCGAGGTGGCTGTCGGAGTTGGAGTCCTACAGTCGCAACGACGGCTATCCGGGTCCGGACATCCCAGGGGTCGACAAGGTCGCCGCGTGGCTTGAACAGCACCGCCCGGCGCAGTGGACGCCTGGCATCCTGCACGGCGACTGCCACCTCGCCAACATGATGTTCCGCTACGACGGACCCGAACTTGCGGCGTTGGTCGACTGGGAGATGTCGACGATCGGCGATCCGCTCCTCGATCTCGGTTGGTTGCTCGCAACGTGGCCCGACGGGTCGGAGTTGAATGCCCTTGTCGGTGCGCTCTCGACTGCAGGCGGTCTGGCGACACCGGCCGAATTGATCGCGCACTACGGCGAGCATTCCGATCGTGACCTTGGCGCCGTCTCCTGGTACACCGTGCTTGCCTGTTTCAAGCTGGGCATCGTGCTCGAAGGTACGCATGCACGCGCCTGTGCAGGAAAGGCACCGAAGCCGGTCGGCGATCTGTTGCACTCGATGACGGTCCGGCTGTTCGAGAAGGCAGCTGCCCTGCTGGAGTAAGGCGGTTTGTCTCGATATCGTCGTTGGCTGGCCGATTGTTGATGGCGCGGCAATGGAGTCGAAATCTATTCTGTGCCAATGGCTATCGTTCCCGAAACCAAAGACTGGACCTGGGTCCTCGAGCGTCCGTGCCCGGAATGTTCCTTCGATCCCGCCTCGACTGCCTACGATTCGATTCCGGAGTTGTTGCGCCGCAACGCCGCTGCCTGGCCCGCGGTGCTCGCTCGCCCCGATGTCCGTGAGCGGCCGAACGATTCGACGTGGTCGCCGTTGGAGTATGCCGCACACGTTCGCGACGTCTTCCGCCTGTTTCCCGAGCGATTGGCCTTGCTGCTCACCGAGGACGATCCGCTCTTCGCCAACTGGGATCAGGATGCGACCGCCGTTGCCGAGCGCTACGACCTGCAGGATCCCGCCGTTGTTGCCGACGAATTGACGGCGGCCGCGGAGGTTGCCGCGACGGCGTTCGGCGGCGTCGCACCGGAACTGAGGGACCGATCCGCGCGTCGCAGCGACGGTGCACACTTCACCGCCGAGTCCCTCGCCCGCTACTTCGTGCACGACCCGATCCACCATTTGCACGATGTCGGGGAGTCGCCCTAGAACGTGTTTCAGTTTTGACGTAATGTGTGAGCGGTCACATGGTGGCTCATGCATACGAGAGGCTGGACGGAATGAAAACCAAGGGCGCTGTTCTGTGGGGGCTCGGCGAGCAGTGGTCGGTCGAGGAAATCGAAATCGGCGAGCCGGTCGCCGGCGAAGTGCAGATCCAGCTCGAAGCCGCTGGAATGTGCCACTCGGATCACCACATCGTCACCGGAGCGACGCCGATGCCGTCGTTCCCCGTGATGGGCGGGCACGAAGGCGCCGGCGTCATCACCAAACTCGGGCCGGGGGTGCCCGCGGACCTCGCGATCGGCGATCACGTTGTGCTGTCGTTCATTCCGGCGTGCGGACGCTGTCCCGCGTGTGTGAGTGGCCAGATGGCACTGTGCGACCTCGGCGCCGGACTGCTGTCCGGCCTCGCGATCAGCGACGGCACCTATCGAATTCAGGCCCGCGGCCAGAACGTCATCCCGATGTGCTTGCTCGGCACGTTCTCGCCGTACATGACCGTCCATCACACGTCGGTCGTGAAAATCGATCCGACGGTTCCCTTCGAGGTCGCGTGCCTCGTCGGCTGTGGCGTTCCGACCGGATTCGGCTCTGCGACGAACGTCGCCAACGTGATGCCGGGCGATACAACCGTGATCGTCGGTATCGGTGGTGTCGGGATGAGCGCACTGCAGGGTGCCGTGCTGTCCGGTGCCACGAACGTCATCGCCATCGACCCGCTGCCGTGGAAACGGGAGATGGCCATGAAATTCGGCGCGACGCACACGTTCGAGAACGTCGAATCGGCGATCGTCCCCGTCATGGAGTTGACCGAGGGGCGGATGGCGGAGAAGTCGATCATCACGGTCGGCGAGATGAAGGGCGAACTGGTCGAGCCGACGTTGACGCTGACAAGCAAGGCGGGCACCTGCGTCGTCACGGCCATGGGCCACATGATCGATTTCGACGTCAAGCAGAACAACTTCCTGCTCGCAATGCTGCAGAAGCGTGTGCAGGGCGCCATCTTCGGAGGTGGCAACGCGCGCAAGGACATTCCTCGACTGCTGCGCCTGTACAAGTCGGGTCAGCTCAATCTCGACGACATGATCACCAGGACCTACTCCCTCGACGAGATCAACGAGGGCTACAAGGACATGCTCGAAGGTCGCAACATCCGCGGTGTCATCAAGTACACGGACGCTGACCGGTAGCGCTCACGCCGCGACGACGGGCTTCGGCGAAGACAGAACCTTGGTGAGCCCGACACCGACGACGATCAAGGCGATGCCGACCCACACCGGCACGTCGCCGACGAACAGCGCGATGATGCCCGCTACCGCGATCAGCGGCGTGATCTGAGCGAAGAAGGCCGTGATCGGTGGTGGGGGAGTAGTCGACTCGCCCGCCGCGATCGCGCCTTGGGCTTCGACGCGTGCCGGGTACCAGAGTGTGAACTGCACAGCGATCAGGAGAGCCGCGGTCTGAATGACCCAGCCTGTCCAGATGTTGTTCGAGTTGCCCAAGACGGCATCGCCGTACCAACCTGACGCAGCCTCGACGATGAAGGCGAGCGCCCATGCCCCGGTGATGATGTAGTTCGCCCGCAGGAATTGCGGTGTGTCCCAGTACTCTTCGGGAGTTTCCTCTTTGGCGTACGCCAACGTGAACGGTTTGCGGATCAGAATCGAGCCAACCGCAATCACCACAAGGGCAAGATTGGCTATTTCGCCGCCCCACAACTCCAGCCACTCGCGTTGGCCGTCCGTTGCCACCGCGACGAAAAGTGCCACCCCGCCGAAGAATACGACGTCGGCGTATTCGAGCAGCTTGGGTGCGCTACCCCGGAGCCAGTTGATCAACAAAATGGCCAGCGCAACACCGAAGGCTAGAGATGCGGACAGTTCGAGTCTGCCCTTGCCCTCGACGAGGCTGTAGACGATCCACGGCGCAAGTCCTGCAATGGGATTGGCAAGAACTTTGTCGATCACAGTACCCACGGTTTTCACGAAAGGTGCCTTCCGACGCAGCTGCCCGACAGCGCAGATTGTAAGGCGCGATTGCCGTGTCCGCTATGTCTTGTCCACTATGCCAATGCGCGGAAGACCGCTGTTCGAAGATTCCGGCTGCGCACATCGTCGAGAATTGCCAGCCCCAGCCGATTCATGACGTACCCGAAGCCGACTCCTGTTGTCGGGTCTGCGAAACCGAACGACCCACCGAGGCCGGTCGTTCCGTATGCCCGATGATCGGGTGAGCCGAAGGCGAAGGCTGGGCTCGATTTCCGGAATCCGAGATGGTAGCGGCTGTCGGTGTAGAGCACGAGGTCGTGCGCGGGAACCGTTCCGTCCCTGCCTGGTTGACCAAGTTCTGCCAACACCTCGGCTGAAACGGGCAGTTCCGATCGCCCCGTCGCCGCGGCACCGTAGGCCGTAGCAAGGGCTCGCGCATTGCCGACGCCGTTGGACGCTGGAATCTCGGGGGCCAGAAACTTCTGGCGCGCTGCGCGTTCGGGGGCACCGAGATTCGGATTGGACAACGCTCGATAGGCGAGCCCGCTCTTGCGGAAGAGGTCGATGCCGATTCGCACCGGCAGGTCGCGTTCGTACCGAGCGACATCGATACCGCGCGTTGCCGACAACGCCGCCACCCGTTCGATTCCTTCGGACTCGGGGTAGCCGATGAAGAAGTCGAGGCCGAGTGGCGCCGCGATCTCTTCGGCGAAATATCGGCCGAGGGAACGGTGTTCGGGATCCACGCGCCTGATCAATTCGCCTTCGTAGAAGCCGAGAGTGATGGCGTGGTAGCCGTGTTTGGTGCCGGGCCGCCACGCCGGTTTCTGGGCGGCAAGGATCGAGGCGAGTGCGTCGAGGTCGAGGAGATCGTCGAGCCGGAGGTTCACATCGAGTCCGGACAGCCCGGCCTGATGGTCGATCAGCTGACGAACTGTCACCTCGTCCTTGCCGTTCGCAGCGAATTCGGGCCAGTAGTGCGCGACGCGCTCGTCGTAGTCGAGCAGGCCGGCGGACACAGCTGCCGCGATGGTGAACGCAGCCATGCCCTTGGTGGACGAGAACAGCGGCGCGATGGTGTCGCGTTCCCACTCGACTTTGCGGCGGCGGTCGCGATGGCCTGCCCACAGGTCGACGACAAGTTTGTCGTCTCGGTACGCCGCGACGCATGCCCCGATCTCACCATGGGTCGTGAAGTTCTTCCGAAAAGCGTCTGCGACACCGCCGAAACCCTCGTCGACATCGCCGTGGATGGTCACCGACGTCGCTGTAGTAGCCATGACGCGGGAGTCTATTACCGGCCTCGCAGCCGTAGGGTGGCAGGCGTGCGCAGTCTGGAACAGCTCGGTCGGTGGCCCGTCGACAACGCCGCGGCGGCGGTGGTCACTGCCGATGGTGTGCAGGACACCGCAGGTGACGTCGATCGGGTGTACGCCCTCGCCTCGGTCACGAAGCCGCTTGTGGCCTACGCGACGTTGATCGCCGTCGAAGAGGGTGCCTTCGAACTCGACGACCCTGCTGGTCCTGCCGGTAGTACGGTCCGTCATCTGCTTGCCCACGCATCGGGCCTCGCGTTCGATCAGAATCGGGTCCAGGCCGAGCCGGGTACCCGGCGGATCTACTCGAGCGCCGGTTTCGAGGTCCTCGCGGACTTCGTCGAGGAGAAGACGTCGATCGCCTACGCCGAGTATCTGCACGAGGCTGTCTTCGTCCCGCTCGGCATGAACAGTTCCGTGCTGAGCGGTCCTGCGGGGCATGGCGCCGAATCGACGGTTGGGGACCTGTCCAGATTCGCGAGCGAGCTCGTGTCGCCGACACTGATCGATCCCGCGACGGCCTACGACGCGACGTCGCTGCAGTTTCCCGATCTCGCCGGCGTGCTGCCTGGCTTCGGACCGCAGCGGCCGAACGACTGGGGCCTCGGGTTCGAACTCAAGGACGGCAAGGCTCCACATTGGACCGGCGAGGCAAATTCGAAGCAAACCTACGGGCACTTCGGGCAGTCCGGAACGTTCCTGTGGGTCGACCCAGCGCTCCCCGCCGCGTGCGTTGTACTGACCGATCGCGCTTTCGGTGACTGGGCGAAGACTGTGTGGCCCGATCTCAGCGACGCCGTCGTCGACGATCTACGCAGGTAGACAACACGCCGGGCCGTTGCACTAGCGCAACAGGGGTCCCACAGGGCACACTAGGTAACTGAAGCATCGCTCTCCGTTCAGACAGAGGCCGTTGGGGAAGACGTCCCCTCGTCGAAGCCGGAGGTGTTTGAGGTGCGCGCATTAAATCAGTTCGCCGAAGCGACATCGGGTGTTGTCTACATCCACTCGTCGCCAGCTGCGCTGTGCCCGCATGTCGAATGGGCCCTGACAGCGGCTCTCGAGACACGGGCGAACTTGAAGTGGACGGCACAGCCGGCCTCTGACGGGCTGCTGCGTGCGACAAGCAACTGGGTCGGCCCTGTCGGCACCGGTTCGCGGATCGCAAACGCGCTGCGGTCCTGGTCGATGTTGCGTTTCGAAGTCACCGAAGATCCGAGCGAAGGGGTCGACGGCGAACGGTTCAGCTTCGTTCCCGGACTCGGACTCTGGCGTGGATCGACCAGCGCGAACGGTGACGTCGTGCTCGGCGAGATGCGCCTGCGCTCGATGCTGGCCGCCGGCCGCGACAGCTTCATGACCGAACTCGACACGGCTCTCGGCACCGCGTGGGACGACGCACTCGAGCCCTACCGCAGTGGCGGCGAAGGTGCCGAAGTGACCTGGCTGCGTCGCGACGTCGGCTGAGTTTTCAAGGTTTGACATGACGGGGCAAGGGAACCCCCGTCGTATGACATCAACAGATGCAGAGCAAGCGAAGGCGGCCGACGAAGGCACCGGTTCCGACGCGGTCGACCGCGCCGACCCGACCGATGGCAAGCAGGTCACCGAGACGCCTGAGCCCGATCAGGAAGCGCTCGACAGCGCCAAAGAGGAAGCCAAGCAACTCGAGGACAAGTACGAACCCGACGCGCGAAAATCCGTAGTTCTGCCAGGCACCGACGGCACTGTGTCAGGGACGGCCATCGCGGACTGGCTCGACGACAAAGGCGAGATCATCCCGCCCGAAGATCGTGAAAACGCCACGGAGGAAGACAAGAAGGCCGCTGCAGAGAGCGACGACAAGACCTCGGATTGAAACCGGTCAGAGCGGAATGTTCTTGTGATTGCCGCGTCGCGCGGGCGCGGCAGCCAGCGCCGCGGTGATCTTGCTTCGAGTCTTGGCCGGATCGATGATCTCGTCGACCACGCCGATCTCGACAGCGCGCCCCACGCCACCCGCAATGGCTTCGTGTTCGGCAGCGAGGCGGTCGTGCAGCGCTTCGCGCTCGTCGTCCGGAGCCGCCGCGAGGGCGCGCTTGTGCAGGATGCCGACAGCCGCCTTCGCGCCCATCACCGCAACCTCTGATTCGGGCCACGCGAAGACCGCTGTCGCGCCGAGCGCGCGAGCGTTCATAGCGATGTAGGCGCCGCCGTAGATCTTTCTGGTCACCAGGGTGACGCGCGGGACCCGAGCCTCTGCAAAGGCATGCAGCAGCTTGGCGCCGCGGCGAACCACACCTTCCCATTCCTGGCTGACGCCGGGCAGATAGCCGGGTACGTCGACGATCACGACCAACGGAATGCCGAATGCGTCGCACAGTCGCACAAAACGCGCGGCCTTCTCGGCACTTTCCGAATTGAGGCAACCACCGAGGCGGATCGGGTTGTTCGCGATGACTCCGACGGTGCGGCCACTGATGCGACCGAGTCCGGTCACGATGCTGCGAGCCCAGTTCGCTTGCAGCTCTTCGAAACTCGACTCTCCGTCGACGTTGTCGAGAAGTTCGTGAACGATCGGCTTGACGTTGTATGCGCGCCGCGCGGACGCGGGCAGTAGAGTCTTCAGGTCGGTATCACCGTGCTCGGCGGCAACCTGATCGAATGTGCCCTGCTCGGAGAACATGGAAACCAAGCGGCGAGCGCGGTGCAGCGCATCGGCCTCGTCGGCGGCCGCGATGTGGGCGACGCCGGACTTCTTGGTGTGGGTGTCGGGTCCGCCGAGGGACGCCATGTCGACCTGCTCGCCGGTGACACTGCGCACGACGTCCGGGCCGGTCACGAAGACGCGGCCTTCCGGAGCCATGATGACGATGTCGGTCAGTGCCGGACCGTATGCGGCGCCACCGGCGGCAAAGCCCAGGACGACCGAAATCTGTGGGACGTTGCCGGATGCTCGAACCATCGCCTCGAAGACGAGTCCGACGGCGTGCAGGGCTTCGACTCCTTCGGCGAGGCGTGCCCCACCGGAATGCCACAGTCCGACAACGGGAATCTGTTTGTCGATCGCCGTGTCGATGGCGAGGACGATGTGCTTGCAGCCGTCGACTCCCATTGCGCCGCCCATGACGGTCGCGTCCGAGCAGTATGCGGCGGTGCGGACGCCGTCGACTTCGCCGATCGCGGCGAGGACGCCGGACCTGTCGCGCGGGTGCAACAGCGTGACGGTGCCCGAATCGAAGAAGTTCTGGAGTCTGACAAGAGGATCGCGCGGATCCGTAGCTGCATCCAGCCTTGTTGCGGGGGCCAAAATAGTCATCGCCGTCCTCCTGGAGCTATGCCCACGAGGGGCCGTGGTCCGGATGGATCGCCATGGTCAGGCGATCCATCCGGATCGAGACGAGCCAGCTGGTCGGGTTATGCCCGACCGAAGGCGAGCGCTACGTTGTGCCCGCCGAAACCGAACGAGTTGTTGATCGCATACTCGATTTCGCCACGACGAGGTTCGCCGTGCACGACGTCGAGATCGATCGCTGGATCCTGGTTGTCCAGGTTCAGCGTCGGTGGGACGATCCCGTCCCTGATGCTCATGACTGTGAGTACGGACTCGAGTGCGCCGACGGCGCCGATCGAGTGACCGAGTGCAGACTTCGGTGCGTACACCGAAGCATGGTTGCCCACAGCCTTGTTGATCGCGTTGGCTTCGGCTGTATCACCGATAGGTGTTGCCGTTGCGTGAGCGTTGACGTGCGTGATGTCCGCCTTGGTCAAGCCCGCGGTCTCGATTGCCCGCCGCATGGCACGGGCTGCGCCGTTGCCTTCCGGATCGGGCGCGACGAGGTGGTATCCGTCGGACGTGATGCCTGCGCCGAGCACCCGAGCGTGGATCGTTGCTCCGCGTGCGCGAGCATGCTCCTCGGATTCGAGGACCATGAGTGCGCCGGCTTCGCCGAAGACGAATCCGTCGCGGTCACGATCGAACGGACGCGATGCGCCCTTCGGATCGTCGTTTCGTGTGCTCATGGCGCGCATCATGGTGAACGCCGCGATCGGGACAGCATCGATATGACCCTCGACGCCGCCGGTGACGACGATGTCGGCATCACCCATCACGATCATTCGCCAAGCGTTGGCGATGGCCTCGGAACCGGACGAACAAGCCGAGACCGGCGTGATCACGCCGCCCTGCGCTTTGAGTTCCAAGCCGACGACCGCCGACGGACCGTTCGGCATGACCATCTGAACGGCAAGCGGGGACACCTTGCGGTACCCGCCGTTCTTCAGCTTCTCCACCGAATCGATCAGTGCGTCGCCGCCGCCGAGGCCGGTGCCGATGGCGACCGCGAGACGTTCGGGGTCGACCACCGGGCTACCTGCATTACGCCAGACTTCGCGTCCGAGCACCGTGGCCATCCGCTCGACGTAAGCGAGTCGACGCATCTCGACCCTGGTGAGCAGGGTCGCCGGATTGACCTTCAGCTTGCCGCCGATCTTGACCGGAAGGTCGTATTCGGCAACGAAGTCGTCCTCGAGTACGTCGATACCGCTTTCGCCGTTGAGCAGGCCCTTCCACGTTGCGTCCACGTCACCCGCGATCGACGTCGTCGCTGCCATGCTCGTCACGACGACGTTGGGGAAGTTCCCGTTTCTGAGGAAAGGACTGGTCACGGCTCTACTCACTCTGCGCTGTCGGCGCTGAACTTTTCGCGCAGCTCGGCAGCCAGGTCGCTGTTCTCGGATTCCAGCTTCTGGATGTAGTTGACGGCGTCGCCAACGGTGCGCAGGCTGGCGAGATCCTCGTCGGGGATCTTGACGCCGTACTTGTCTTCGGTCTGCACTGCAATCTCGACCATGGAGAGCGAGTCGATATCGAGGTCGTCGACGAAGGACTTCTCGATGGTCACCTCGGACGGCTCGATGCCGGTAACTTCCTCGATGATCTCCGCGATGCCGGCAATGAGTTCTTCCTGAGTGGCCACTGCGTGGCTCCCTTCTATATTGGGTCTGCTTGTCGAAATTTGTCCGAGTTGGACGCGTGCAGGTCGGCCGGTTGGCCTAGTGCGGTTGCGCAGCACTGGCTGCGCGCTGAATTAGCCGAACCCTTCGAGCTCGACCAATGCGGTGATATCCGCCGGCACTTTGAGTGCCAGTGTCGGTGTGCCACGCAGCTCGCGTTTCGCGATACCGATGAGCGCACCTGCCGGCGGAAGTTCTGTTATCGCGGACACTTGCGCGTTCCGGATGGTTGCGGTGCACAGGTCCCAGCGCACCGGTCGGGTGACCTGCGCGGCCAGCTTAGTCAGCGCGTCGGCGCCGGATGCGACAGGCTCGCCGTCGAAGTTCGAGAGCAGCGTGCGGGTCGGGTCGGTCGGCGTGATGTTGGCGGCCGCCGCGGTGACCGCGTCCTGTGCCGGTGCCATGAACGCGGTGTGGAATGCGCCTGCGACGGGAAGCGGGCGAACGCGGGCCTTTTCTGGCGGGTTCGCTGCCAGTTCGGCGAGGGCGTCGAGCTTGCCAGCGGCGACGATCTGTCCGGCTGCGTTGCGGTTCGCTGGGATGAGGTCGAGTTCGGCGAGACGGGCGAGCACTTCGGCTTCGTCGCCGCCCAACACGGCCGACATGCCGGTTGCCTCGAGCGCACAAGCCTTCGCCATCTCCGCGCCGCGGATCGCGGCGAGGGTGACTGCTTCGTCTGCTGTGATGACGCCCGCGATTGCTGCGGCGGCGAGTTCTCCGACCGAATGTCCCGCGATGATCGCATCGGCCGGGATGACGCCGCGGCTCTCGAGTTCCTCGTATGCAAGCAGCGCTGCTGCGACAACGAGCGGCTGCGTGATCGAGGTATCGGTGATCTCTTCAGCTGTCGCGGTGGTGCCGAGGGTGACCAAATCCAGACCCGACGCTTTCGACCAGAGTTCGAGACGGTCGGCTGCACCGGCCAGTTCGAGCCATGGTCCGAGCATGCCGGGAGTCTGAGAGCCCTGTCCGGGCGCAAGCATTGCGATCACGTCTACAAGAGAACACCTTCGACCCGCTCCGAAGAGATGTTGTTGACCATGAACCTTGGTGACCTGCTTTGTGGGCTTCCAACAAAAGAGCTGGAATAGGGCGGCCATCGCCAGCCAAGCCCTGGCGTTACGTCCCGAATTCTCCAAATGTGACGTGTGTGGCTGCTGATGCAGAAGACCGCAGATCGTTACGGTTTTGAGTCAGTCGACCTACTGTCGATGCGACTCGGAGCACGTACGCATCGCGGGGATTCATAGGATCCCGGCCGGTAACTTCGGCGATTCGTTTGAGTCGGTACCGAACGGTATTTGGATGAACAAACAGTATGCGTGCGCAGGTTTCGACAGCTCCGCCGCAGTCTAGATAGGCATCGAGGGTGTCCGCAAGAGCCGATCCGGCCGCAGCGAGCGGGACGACGATGTGTTCGTTCAGAGCGGAAACCGCGGCGTTGTCACCCACCAGGGCGCGCTCGGGAAGCAGCTCCGCCGCGTGCACCGGACGAGGGGCACCACGCCACCCCGCGACTGCTTCCATACCTGCCAGCGCCTCGGCCGCACTGGTGTGTGCGGCGGCGAGGGTCTGTGTGGTCGGACCGATCACGACCGGCCCGTCGGAGAACGCCGAGAGCAGGTCGGTCAGGAAGGTGCCGTTCGCGACACCGTTGTGGAGCTCGCCGCTGACGACTGCAACCAGACGACTGCCTTGGACGACCGCGAGAGCGGCACGACCGTGTTTCTGGGCGATCGAGTGCACGGCACCGACGACGAAAAGACCCTGATCTTCGGGTGGCGTGCCGACGAGCACCGTTGCGGGTGCGGTGGCGTCCCAGTTGAGCGTGGCCGCCCGCGACAGCATGTCGGACCCCGTGTCACCACGGACGACGGCGTCGACGACAAGCGCTTCCAGCCGGGTGTCCCATGCGCCGCGAGATTCCGCCGCGCTCGCATACACCGATGCGGCCGCGAAACCGAGTTCGCGACCGTAGCGAAGCACGGCCTCGGTCAATGCGACCAACTGCCGGTCGTTTCGAGCGAGCGCGGGCAGCCACTGTTCGAAGAACTCCATGGCTACCCGGACCATGTCGACGGTCTGCCGCAGCGTCAGTCGTCTGGCCAGGTCCTGCGGGATCACCTGAAAGTCGTCCAGGCTGAACCGAATGTCGCTCTCGGGATTCTGCAACCACTCGAGAAAGTTGACCACAGCCGTTTGCACGAGCATCTGGACGCCGGCGCGCTGGGCGGCGTCCAGATCCCCGAAGAACGGCAACTGGGTCTGCATCGAGGTGACGGCTTCGGTGGACAACCTGCCGGAGAACTGCTTTACCCGTTTGAGCAGTGTGTCCGGAAGCGGATCCCGGTTCTGCTTTGCGGGAGACAGCGCCGCAACAGGTAGGTACACCTCGTTCTCGGGAAGCCGCTGACCCCCATCGCGTCCGGTCGGCGGACGTTGCTCGGCCATACGTCTGAACCTACGCCCCTTCCAGGGTCATCGAAGCCACCGTCAGGCCGAGCCGGGGTCCGCAGTCGAAATCGGTGCAGCGAGAACGTCGTCGATGCCGTACTTCTCGGCGGCCTCGACGGCCTTGTCGCGATCGATCTCGCCGCTACGCGCAAGCGCGGACAGAGCGGCGACAGTGATCGACTGCGAGTCGATGTTGAACACCCTTCTGGCCGCGGTACGGGTGTCGGAGAAACCGAAACCGTCGGCGCCCAGTGTCGTGAAGTCGCCCGGCACCCACTGTCTGATCTGATCCGGCACCGCGCGCATCCAGTCCGATGCCGCGACGAACGGTCCTTCGGTGTCGGCGAGCGCCCTCGTCACATAGGGGACAGGGGCGTCGACGCTCGGATCGCGCAGCGCCTTCTTCTCCGACTCGATGCCGTCGCGACGCAGTTCGTTCCACGAAGTCACCGACCACACATCGGCGTGCACACCCCAGTCCTCCTCCAACAGCGCTTGCGCCCTCAGTCCGTCCGGGACGGTCACGCCCGAGACGAGAATCTGCGCCCGAGGGCCACCTTCGGCTCCGCGTTTGTAGAGGTAGATGCCTGCCAGCAGACCCTCGACGTCGAGATTCTCCGGCTCCGGCGGCTGTACGTAGGGCTCGTTGTACAGGGTGATGTAGTAGAAAATGTTCTCGCCGCCGAACCCGTCGACACCCTCGGTGCCGCCGTACATCCGACGTAGACCGTCCTTGACGATATGTGCGATCTCGAAGGAGAACGCCGGGTCGTAGCTGACCACCGCGGGATTGGTTGCCGCCAAGGCCTGCGAGTGCCCGTCGGCGTGTTGCAGACCCTCACCGGTCAACGTCGTTCTGCCCGCAGTCGCGCCGAGAACGAATCCTCGTGCCATCTGGTCGGCGGCGGCCCACAGTCCGTCGCCGGTCCGCTGGAACCCGAACATCGAATAGAAGATGTAGAGCGGGACCATCGGAATGCCATGTGTCGCATACGAACTGCCGACCGCGGTGAAGCTGGCCGTCGACCCTGCCTCGTTGATGCCCTCGTGCAGAATCTGCCCGATCGGGCTCTCCTTGTAGGCGAGCATCAGCTCGGCGTCGACCGACGTGTACAGCTGACCGTTGCGGTTGTAGATCTTCAAAGACGGGAACCACGAGTCCATGCCGAACGTGCGGGCCTCGTCGGGGATGATCGGCACGATTCGCGAGCCGATCTCCTTGTCGCGCAACAGTTCCTTCATGATCCGGACGAGCGCCATGGTGGTGGCGGCCTCTTGCTTGCCCGAACCCTTGCGGGCTGCCTTGTAGGTGTCGTCGCCTGGCAACTTCAGCGGCTTCGCGACGGTGCGCCGCTCGGGGAGGAAGCCACCGAGCGCCTTGCGACGGTCGAGCATGTAGGCGATCTCGGGCGCGTCCTTCCCCGGGTGGTAGTACGGGGGCAGGTACGGGTCCTTCTCCAATTCGGCGTCCGAGATAGGAATGCGCTGCACGTCGCGGAAGTCCTTGAGATCGTCCAGCGTCAGCTTCTTCATCTGGTGCGTCGCATTGCGGCCTTCGAAGTGCTTGCCGAGGGTGTAGCCCTTGATCGTCTTCGCGAGGATGACGGTCGGCTGTCCCTTGTGCTGCAGAGCGGCCGCGTAGGCGGCGTGCACCTTGCGGTAGTCGTGACCACCACGCTTGAGGTTCCAGATCTGCGGGTCGCTGAGGTCTTTGACCAGCTCCTTCGTCCGCGGGTCACGTCCGAAGAAGTGATCGCGGACGTAGGCGCCGTCGTTTGCCTTGTAGGTCTGGAAATCACCGTCCGGAGTTGTGTTCATGAGGTTCACCAGTGCGCCGTCGCGATCCCGGTGCAGCAGTTCGTCCCATTCACGGGCCCAGACGACCTTGATGACGTTCCAACCAGCGCCGCGGAAGAACGATTCGAGTTCCTGAATGATCTTGCCGTTGCCGCGGACGGGTCCGTCCAGACGTTGCAGGTTGCAGTTGACGACGAAGGTGAGGTTGTCGAGACCTTCGGTCGCGGCGACGTGAGTGAGGCCGCGCGACTCGGGTTCGTCCATCTCGCCGTCGCCGAGAAATGCCCAGACATGTTGGTCCGAGGTGTCCTTGATGCCGCGGTCGGTCAGATAATGGTTGAACCGCGCCTGATAGATCGCGTTCATCGGGCCCAAGCCCATGGAGACCGTCGGGAATTCCCAGAAGTCGGGTAGCAACCGAGGGTGGGGATAGGAGGGGAGGCCGCCACCTTGGTCCGCGTGGCTGTACTCCTGGCGGAAACCGTCCATCTTCGACGCAGGAATGCGGCCCTCGAGGAATGCGCGGGCGTAGATACCGGGGGAGGCGTGACCCTGAATGAAGATCTGATCGCCGCCGCCGGGGTGATCTTTGCCACGGAAGAAGTGGTTGAAGCCGACCTCGTACAGCGCGGCCGAGGACGCGTAGGTCGAGATGTGGCCGCCGACGCCAACGCCGGGACGCTGCGCGCGGTGGACCATGATTGCCGCGTTCCAACGGATCCACGCGCGGAATCTGCGCTCGACATCCTCGTCACCGGGGAACCACGGCTCGTTCTCGGTGGGGATCGTATTGACGTAGTCGGTGGAGGTGAGGGCGGGGATCGATACGCGCTTCTCGCCTGCGCGCTCGAGCAAGCGCAACATCAAGTAGCGCGCCCGACCAGGCCCGGAACGGTCGAGCAGTGCGTCGAACGACTCCAGCCACTCACCGGTTTCGTCCGGATCGATGTCAGGCAGGTAGGACGCGACGCCCTCTCGGATGACGCGCACCCGATCCGATGAGCCGCCGCGGCCGTTGGCTGCGGCCGGTGGCTTGCTGCCACCTTCGCTTGTCCCGGTTGTCGATTCGTTGGTCAGGTCGGTCAACGTTGCTCCTCGTGTGGCTGCACGCGCTGTAGGCGTGCCCTCCAATGCACGGTCCGGGTGTGGGCTGCACATGTGACGTGTGTTGCACCTGCAATCATCCCTCACCATCGTGTGCCAGCGTTCGGTGAATCGACTAACGTGCTCGAGGAAACCTGTCAGGAGAGTGGGGGCGGCGATGAATTTCGTATCAGCGAGGACTGGACTGGCAGCTGCGTGCGCGGCGGTGGCTACTGGATTGGTGCTTGTCGCGTGCACATCGCAGGTATCCGGCACACCCGAGGCCAATCAGGCACAGGTCACGGAATACAAAAAAGAGGTCACCTCGTCCTCGAAGGCGGCGGCCAGCTCCGCGGCCGCGGCGACGTCGTCGAAGCGCGCGACCGCGTTGGTTACCGCATGCACGTCGATGCAGGACGCGACGCGAGCCTCCACAGCGAAATACAACGACTTCATCGCCGCGCTCGACGCCAACGCGCCCGACATGGAAGCGAAGCGAACGGCGGCTGCCGGCGCCCTCCGCGATGGGGCAAACACGGTCGACGGCGTGATCAGCAGCGATTTGAACGACGACGTCAGCGCCGCCATGCGCGACGTTGTCGCCAAGGAGAATGGGTTGGCCGATGCGGTCGAGCGTAGGGTCCCTGTTGCGCCGCTGAACGCGGCGGCAACAGCATCCAACGACGCCAAGAACGCCGCTCTGGATAAATGCCCCTGATTTTCGCTCGACGCGGCTCGGCAACCAAGATCGGCCACGGCGACGGTTTTTGGCAGTGAATTCGGGCCTGCAGCTTGCGCTATCGGCTTCGACCATGTTCGCTTTCACTACCTGAACGCTCTAACTAGAGGAGGACACCACCGTGGTCGCCGCGGCGGACGCGCAGAACTACGCCCAGAAGCTTGGCATTTCTCACGATATGGCCGTTCAAGAGCTTGGTTGGGACGATGACACAGACGACGATTTGCGCGCCGATATCGAGGAAACTGTCGGCGGTGATCTTCTCGACGAGGATTCCGACGAAGTTATCGATGTCGTGTTGCTCTGGTGGCGTGACGGAGACGGCGACCTCGTCGACGCTCTGATGGACGCCATCGTGTCGCTTTCCGACGACGGATTCGTGTGGGTCCTTACTCCCAAGACCGGCCATCCCGGCCATGTCGAGCCGAGCGAAATCGCAGAATCGGCACCGACGGCAGGGTTGACTCAGACTTCCGCGATCAACCTCGGAGACTGGGCAGGCAGCCGATTGGTTCAGCCGAAAGCGCGCGTACCGAAGCGCTGACGCACCTCGTCTCGAACTCCTAACTCACATAACCGAAGGATTTGTCGATGCCGCTCGAGGTTGGCGCAACCGCGCCCGACTTCTCGCTGAAGGACCAGAACAATCAGGTCGTGACGCTCTCGGATTACCGAGGCAAGAAGAACGTGCTGATCGTGTTCTACCCGCTGGCCTTCACCGGAACCTGCCAAGGCGAACTGTGCCGCGTGCGGGACGAGCTTCCCAAATTCCAGAACGACGGCACCGAAATCCTCGCGATTTCGGTCGGACCCTCTCCGACGCACAAGATCTGGGCGTCGGAGCAGGGCTACGTCTTCCCATTGCTTTCCGACTTCTGGCCGCACGGCGAAGTCGCGCAGGCCTACGGCGTGTTCAACGAGAAGGCCGGCTTCGCAAACCGCGGGACGTTCGTCGTCGACAAGGCCGGAATTATCCGATTCGCCGAAATGAACGGTCCCGGCGAGGCCCGTGACCAGTCACTTTGGGAGAATGCGCTAGCCACGCTAGATTCTTGAGGCGTTGACAACCGGCTCAGCCGGTTGTCGAAGGGCGTATAGCTCAGCGGTAGAGCTCTGGTTTTACACACCAGCGGTCGGGGGTTCGAACCCCTCTGCGCCCACCGATTTCAGCAGTCCCCGCACAACCGATCCACTGCGCGCGAATTTCGCAGGGGTGGTACCGATCATCCGTTTGAAGTGCCGATTCAGGTGGGCTTGGTCGTGGAACCCCACCATCGTCGCCACCTCGCTCGGGCGATGGCCTTCGAGTAGGTGCCGACGTGCCAGATCGATCCGCCGGCCGGTCAGGTATTGGTGCGGCGCGATGCCGAACTCCCGGCTGAAAGTGCGCACCAAGTGGGTGGGGTCGGCGTGCAACAGAGTGCCCGCCTGGTTCAGCGTTATTCCGGTCGTAGGGTCGGCGTCGATCAGCTCGCGCAGTTGCCGGGCCAGTGGAACGTCCCGGAACACAGGTGGATCCGGCGCTAGCCGTCGCAGGTAGTTCTGCAACCGCTCGACGATGAAGGCGAGCCGGCTGTCGGCCTCGAAAATGTCACCCGGGACGAGCAGCGTCCTGTGCAGGCGGTTGACGCGGTCGCGCAGCAACCCGTCGCGCAGCGTGGGCCCGTCGACGGCGCGCCCGATGCCCTGCAATACGTCGGCACCCAGGTAGAGGACGCGTTTGCGGAAGCCGCCGACGCTGACCGTGCGCCCGTCGTGTGGGATCTGCGGTGGCAGCAGCGTGACGGACTCCTGAATCGAGTCATGTTCGTTGCCGTCGAGTTCGTAGCGGATCGTGCCCGCGTCGACGATCAGCAACGTCCAGGTGTCATGAGTGTGCGACGGATACGCATGATCGACGAAGGTGGCGTGAAAAACTTCCTCGATACCGTCGACTTGCGGCCGCCATGCGCCAACTTCGGAACCGTCCCCCACGAAGAAACTCTACTGCGGAGCGGTCAGGAACGTACAAGACGGCGAGGTGCGGTCGGCGGCAGGATCATCGATCGTGGAGAACAACGAATCGCCGAACACCAAGATCGCCGTCCTGCTGCGCGATGACCTAGAGGGGTGGCAGCGGCTCAACGTCACCGCGTTCCTCGTGAGCGGGATCGCGGCCGCACACCCTGAACTTATCGGCGACCCGTATGTGGACGCCGGTGACGCGGAGTACCTGGCCGTGTTCCGCCAGCCTGTCCTGGTTTTCGCCGGATCCAAGGAGACGTTGCAAAGGGCGCATGCACGGGCCATGGGCCGGGACTTGCCGATCTCGATCTTTACCTCCGACCTGTTTGCCACCAACAACGACGTCGACAATCGCGCGGCCGTGCGGGCGGTGACGACCGAGGAACTCGACCTCGTCGGCATCGGCCTATATGCCGGAAAGAACGTCGTCGACAAAATCGTCAAGGGTTCCCGCATGCATCCCTGATCTTGGGATGTCGGCGTCGTGTCCCTTGGATCACCATCCTCCCTCGAAGAACGCCCGCAGGCCCGGTTCGGGATCGATCGCGTTCGAGGTATTCGCCACGGCAACAACGATCATGGCCAATGCGACGAGCGTCGAAGTGACTCCAAGTCCGGCGAACAGACGCTTCGGTCGCGAGTCCGCTTGTGCGAACTTGCGCCACAACAGAACGCTCGCACCGATGAACGCTGCCGCCGCCGTCACCGCGAGCACCGCCATTGCCGCGTGGTAGACCGCGAAGTCGTCTGACATCACGCCGAAGCTAGGCGGGGTCGGGCCGCCGGCGGTGAGTGCTTGGTCGACCTGGCCGATCGTTGCCGATGTCAGCATCGGCAACAACGACGCGAAAGGTGCTGCCGCACCTTGAATGTTGGCCAGTAGGGCCACCAGCGCGAAGAGCGTGAGTCCGGTGACGGCGACGCCTGCGAGCGCAAATGCGCGACCGCCGTTGTGCAGGAACGTTTTCCAATGTTGTCTGGAGAGCGCGATCAGCACGACAAGCAGAATGGCCGCGATCGAGGCCTTCGCAGTGTGAAAGGCGAACCAGTCGTCGACAAGCGCCGCGAGCGTCAGAGGCAGTTCCCGGTCACCGGAGGTCCAGTATTCGACGAACGCTGGGCTCAGCTTGTCGGCTATTCCGTTC
Organism: Antrihabitans spumae; assembly: GCF_043944905.1. Lineage (NCBI taxonomy): Bacteria > Bacillati > Actinomycetota > Actinomycetes > Mycobacteriales > Nocardiaceae > Antrihabitans > Antrihabitans spumae. The sequence continues at coordinate 2,238 of NZ_JBIMSN010000026.1, read as the reverse complement.
GCGAACAGCCGAGGAACGAAGACGAATGCAACGCTGAGCGAGAGTGCGAGGGCGACGAGCGTCGCCATACGTCGTGTCATTGCGGAGACGATTCCGCACCGACGGCATCCGGGTCACTGGGGCACGCCCCACATTCGGTGGTGGGGTCTGCCTCCCATGGAGGTCCGGCGTCGTCGAGGCGTTTGCTGACGATGGCGAGGTGTTCGCGGTAGCGGTCTCGGAGGTAGGGGTCGTGGTCGGCGAACGTCGCCGTCGCGTCGACGTCGGCGAAGGTTTCCCACCAGGTGGGTTCGTAGAGCAGTTCGTTGGCTTCGTAAGCGGTGAGTGGGTCGGCGTAGCTAACGGGGGCTGGAGTTGGTGGTGGGGGTTTCGGCGGCTCGGGTTGGGGTGCGCCGACGATGGCGTGGTGGCTGGGCAGCGTGATGTGGGGGGTGTGGGTGGGGCTGGTCCAGAGGATGGCGCCGCCGGGGAGGGCGGTGCAGGTCCACAGTTGCCATGTTTTGATGTCGTGATGCCGTTTGCACAGCGGTTGGAGGTTGTCGAAGATGGTCCAGCCACCCGCTGCGGGGTTGGGGTGGCGGAACGGGACGCGGTGGTCGAGTTCGCATGTGCGGGACGGGACGGTGCAATTCGGGAATACACACGTGGGGTAGGCGGCGCGGACCAACTCGGCGACTTCGGCGCGGGGTCGGTAGATCAACGCACCGGGTGGAGGTTCGAGGTGTCCGCCGTGTCCGTCGGGATAGATCCCGCGGCGCAGGGATGCGTCCTCGGCGATGGCGGTGAGGATGTCGTCGATGACTTTTCCGACGCTGCGGGCACGGTGCAGGCAGGGCGGTGCCGTCGTCGTGGGGTGGGCTAGGGCGCCGGGTCGGTGTTTTCGGCCGCGGCGGAGGTAGTGCAGGTACTCGACCTCGGTGGGTGGTGAATCCGGTTCGGGGTCAACAGGTTCGGGATTCGCGTCTGCGGTTTCGGGAACGGTCTCGTCGTGGAAGTCTGATTCGTGGTCGACCGTATTGTCGTCGGTGGTCGGATCGGTTGTCTGCGGAGGTGCGGGCTGTTCGGCTCGGCTCTTGCGGACTGCATTGTCGGTGCCGTCGGCTGTCGCCTGTTGTGCCGCCTCCGAATGTGGATCTGAAGTGCCTTCGCCGGCGATCGCGGCGTCGGTGTAGCTGCTCGAATCGTGTTCGGTTGCAGCGGTTCCCGGTCCGGCCGCGGCCACCGCGGCGGATCGTAGTTCGACGAGGATCGCTTGCCAGGTCGCGTCGGCGGCGAGGATGCGGGCCAGGTCCGCATCGATCGGTGTCCCGTCACCGAGGTGTCCTGGATCGGAGCTCAATCCGAGGAGAGTTTTCGCGTCGATGACGATCTGGGCGAGATGCCCGCGCCGCGGGGCGAGGTCGATGTCGCGGGTCGGGCAATCAGTCGATCGGCAGTCACACCGCAACGACCGCTCACCGTGCAGCAGGGCCATCAGCCCGTCGGCGCGGCGGGCGTTGCGGCTGCGGGAGTCTTCGGGGCAGACGGTGTCGGCGATTTCGTCGAGGAGTTGATCTGCTTCGACACCTTCGAGGTCGGTGATGGCTGCGGAGAGCCACGACAACCCGGCAGTGCCTTTCCGCACATAGGCGGTGCGATCAGTCTTCGTCGACTGCGCTCGAGCTTCGGCCGCTTCTTTCGGGTTGGCTTCCATCCATAGTCGCCAGATCTCACGTCGTAGTGGGCCGGGGGGTGAGGATTTTCGCCGCGCACAAGGCGAGGAATTCGATCTTCTCGATCGTCGTCGTGCTGGCTTCTGTGAGGGTGGTGCAGACGACTTTGACTCGGGCGTAGTCGAGGCGTCCGTCGTCGAAGGCGGTGTAGAAGCGGGGGAATCGGGAGTTGAGTTCGATGCCGACGTCGACCATGGTGTGTGCGGTGGTGGCCGAGCAGCCCAGGGCGGCGCCGATTTCGGCGAAGACGGAGTTGCCGACCGCCACCTTGGCACCGGCGGCGACGAGGTCGGATTCGGTGCGCATCCGGGTCCACCAGATGTCGGTTGCGGCCATCACTTTGGAGCAGGCGTTGACGTTTTCGTTGACGCGGTAGCGCTCCAAGAGTGCGAACTCGTCAGCGACGCTGATGTGTAGTGGGTAGGTCCGGACCTCCTCCGGACCTTCGGTTTCTGCACTTCCCCCTGAGTAGAACATACATACTGCTTATCTGCTTAAGTGGACTGATTCTTCAGAAGTCATCAAA